>NZ_JBZXVN010000034.1:0-76998 GCF_058892305.1 Pelagimonas sp. | reverse complement strand
CGCTATCAATATCTTGCTGAAGGTGGTCATAAGAGTGGCTCCTAAGAACTTGGTTTTGGCGAGAGCAGCCGGAGTTAGGTCCGAATGTGCCGCAGTGCAGCGGTTTTATCGGCAGGTGATTCCGGATTGGCAATGAAGAAAGCTGGAAATGGAGCGAAAAAGCCCATTTTTTAGGTCACCAGTGTTGACCTAAAGTGTGAATTTGCAAAATTTGCTATAGGTTTTTCAAAACTTTGCAACTGGTGCAAAGTGATTGAACACAAAGGATTCGTTCCAAATTCATTGGATTCGCAATGAACCGCACATAGGTCAGTATTTAAGACCTATTTGCGATTTCTAGATCAGACGATCAGCCAATTCATCAAAATGCTGCACCCCGAGCTGGGCCATGTTCAGTTTCATGTCATCGGTCAAAATATGCATGAGATGGGCGGGACCTTTTTGGCCAAGGGCGGCGACGGCGTAATGCCAAGCGCGGCCGAGCATGACAAAATCAGCCCCAAGCGCCAGAGCGCGCAGCACATCCATCCCCGAGGCAACGCCGCTGTCAAAAATCAACGGCATTTCAGTACCGACCGCTTGTCGGACGATCGGCAACGCGCCAATTGCGGCGGGACCGGGTTCGAATTGGCGCGCAGTATGGTTTGACACCCAAATCGCATCTACCCCAGTAGTGACCAATTTTTTAGCGGCCTTTGGGCACATGACCCCTTTGACGATCAAATCTCCCTGCCATTCGTCGCGCAACGCGGCCAGCGTGTCCCAGTCGGGAGCGCCGCGAATGATATGTCCGGCGTGGGCCAAGGACGAGCGGGCCTGGGTTGTGTCCACATAGCTTTCCGGCAATCGCAAACGGGGCGATCCGACCTTGAGCGTGCCAAGCGCCCATCGTGGATGGGTCAAAACCTGCCAAATGACTTGCGGTGTAACTTTCGGAGGCAGGGTCAGCTTGGCGCGGCGTTGGCGTTCGCGGCGGCTGTCATCGGGGACATCGACGGTCAGGATCAATTTCGAAAACCCGGCGTTGCGTGCCCGGCGCAGCATATCGCGGCGGATATCCGGATCAGACGGGCAATAAAGTTGGAACCACCCCATATCCCCCGCAATCGGTCCAATTTCCTCGGGCAGGCGGGTCGCGACGGTGGATAACCCATAGGGAATGCGCGCCTGATGCGCAAAACTGGCCAAATAGCGTTCAGCGCCGGGCCACATCACACCGGCCATGCCCACCGGAGATATGCCGAACGGGCGGCCATATGTTTGGCCCATAAAGGGTGTCTCGAATTCCGGTTCGATGGGCCCTTTAAGGATGTCGGGCATGAACAGCACCGCGTCTAGCGCATCGCGGTTACGCTTGGCCTGAAGCTCCTCGCCAGTGCTGCTATCGAGGTATTCAAAGGCGAAATGCGGAATGCGGCGACGGGCGCGCAGACGCAGGTCGGACACGGCGGGGTATGTCAGGTCGAGATCCATGACGGCATTTGTGAACAGATGCCACGATCTGTCTAGTGCTTGGGGTGTCTTTAAATTGGCTTTGTGTCGGTTCATCCAATTTTAAATGGTTTTGACGAAAACTGAGTCGGCAAGTGGAAATGAGGGAGCACGTCATGCAGTGTTTGGTTGTCGATACACAGGTCGCGCGTTTAGACAAAACTATGATCGCCTTTCTTGAGGCCGGATTGCAGGTCACGGGGACCAGCAACCTACATGTGGCTGAGGCCTGTATGCGCCGGTCTTTGGTGGACGTTCTGGTGATTGACAAGGGGCGCAAGGGTCCCGATCACGCGCGGTTGTTGCGGCTCGCGGAGATGCGCAACAATCGGCTTGTCACACTGTTTATCACTCCAACGGTTGAGCGGGATTCTGACCCAGTCCCAAGGGCTTACCCGTCGGTGCACTGTGTTTTGGGTGCAGATGTCGACCCGGATCTGGTTGCAAAACTGGCGCTGGCGTCTTTGGCGGAGAAGACTGTTTGTTCCGGGCTGGATGCGGAACCTCTTTTGACACGTGTGGCGTTTAGCACCGAGACCGGAGAGGACGCGCCCGTCTTCCATTCCAGCCGCGCCATGACAGATCGCGTAGCCGCCTAGACCGGACCATTGGGCGTCGTTTACGTTTTGTGAACATAGTGCGAACACCGCTTCCCATCGGCAGACCGCTTCTGTAAACTGACTGTCATGAGCAGTTATGATGACATGGACGCCTTTGAAGGCGTGTCGCTGTCGGCCCGCGCGATGATGGCGCGCCCGGCGCCTTATTTGGACGAACTCAACCCGGCACAACGCCAAGCGGTTGAGGCGATGGATGGGCCGGTGCTGATGCTGGCCGGGGCCGGAACCGGCAAGACCAAAGCGCTGACGGCGCGGATTGTGCATTTGCTCAACACTGGCCGGGCAAGGCCAAATGAGATTCTGGCAGTCACCTTTACCAACAAAGCCGCGCGCGAGATGAAGAATCGTGTGGGCCGAATGCTAGGTGAAACCGTCGAAGGCATGCCATGGCTCGGAACGTTTCACTCGATCTGTGTCAAACTTCTACGCCGCCATGCCGAACTGATTTCGATGGAAGATCAAGACAGAGTTGTCGAAGGCCGGCCCTCGGTGCATCTGAAATCCAATTTCACTATTCTGGACACTGATGACCAACTGCGCTTGCTCAAACAGCTGATCCGCGCCGCCGGGATCGATGACAAACGATGGCCAGCGCGGCAGTTGGCCTCTGTCATTGATGCGTGGAAAAACCGGGCGCTGACACCTGATAAAATCCCATCTGCGGACGCCGGGGCCTATAACCATCGCGGGCCCGAGCTTTATGATCAATACCAGCGCCGTTTGCTCGAGCTAAACGCCGTGGATTTTGGTGACTTACTTTTGCACATGGTCACGATTTTCCAGCAACATCCCGATATCTTGCGCAAATACCAAAACTGGTTCCGCTACATTATGGTGGACGAATATCAGGATACCAACGTCGCCCAATACCTGTGGCTGCGGCTGTTGGCACAGGGGCATCGCAATATCTGTTGCGTTGGGGATGATGATCAGTCGATTTATGGTTGGCGCGGGGCCGAAGTTGGAAACATTTTGCGGTTCGAAAAGGATTTTGAGGGCGCGCATGTTGTCCGGCTTGAACAAAACTACCGCTCAACCCCGCATATTCTTGCCGCGGCGTCTGGGGTGATCCGGGGCAACTCCAACCGTTTGGGCAAGGAGCTTTGGACTGCTGAAGAGCAGGGCGAAAAGGTCCGTCTGATTGGCCATTGGGATGGCGAAGAGGAAGCGCGTTGGATCGGCGAAGAGATCGAGGCGATGCGGGGCGGGACCCGTGGGGCACGCTCATTCTCCTTGGATCAAATGGCAATTTTGGTCCGCGCCTCGCACCAGATGCGAGCCTTTGAAGACCGGTTTTTGACCATTGGTTTGCCCTATCGCGTCATCGGCGGCCCGCGCTTTTATGAGCGGATGGAGATCCGCGATGCCATGGCTTATTTCCGCATTGTGACCTCGCCCGACGATGATCTGGCCTTTGAACGCATTGTGAACACGCCCAAACGCGGCCTTGGTGACAAGGCTCAGCAAACGATGCAGCGGATGGCGCGTGAAAACGGCGTGTCCTTGCTGGATGGGGCGGCTTTGGCGGTTGAACAAGGGTTGATCAAAGGCAAAGGGGCCAAGGCATTGGCCGAGCTGGTGGTCAATATTTCGCGCTGGGGGCGGATGACACGCGCCACGATCTCCGCCGATGGTGACGCAGTGGTTGACGATTTGCTTAGCCCGCAGCCGACCAAAACCGAAGTGAGCCATGTTGAATTGGCGCAGATCATTCTCGACGAAAGCGGCTACACCGCCATGTGGCAGAATGATAAAACACCCGAGGCACCGGGGCGACTTGAAAACCTCAAGGAACTGGTCAAGGCACTGGAGAACTTTGAAAACCTGCAAGGGTTTTTAGAGCACGTGGCCTTGGTCATGGACAACGAAAACGATGATGGCGGGGCCAAGGTGTCGATCATGACGCTGCATGGTGCCAAAGGTTTGGAGTTTCCTGCGGTGTTTTTGCCGGGGTGGGAAGACGGGTTGTTCCCTTCGCAACGCAGCATGGACGAAAGCGGCGTCAAAGGTTTGGAAGAAGAGCGGCGGCTGGCCTATGTCGGCATCACCCGCGCCGAAGAAGTCTGCACCATTTCCTTTGCCGGCAACCGGCGGGTGTTTGGGCAATGGCAAAGCCAGTTGCCGTCCCGTTTTGTTGATGAACTGCCCGAGGAACATGTTGAGGTTCTGACACCTCCGGGCCTTTATGGCGGCGGCTATGGCGCAGCGGCCCCATCCGCAAGCATGGGATCAAGTGTGGAATCGCGGGCGGCGGCGGCGGATGGCTATAATTCACCCGGTTGGAAGCGCCTTCAGGCCCGCAGTCAGGAACGCCCGATCAGTCAACCGCGCGAGAGCAAAGCCTCAGTCATTGATATGCAGGCGGTGGCGGCGTTTATGATTGGTGAACGGGTTTTTCACCAGAAATTCGGCTATGGTGCGGTGATTGGTGTTGAGGGCGACAAGGTTGAGATCGAATTTGAAAAGGCCGGTATCAAAAAGGTTGTGTCGCGCTTTATCAAACCTGCTGACGCGGCGGATGATGTGCCGTTCTGACATTGCCGATGGCGGCTAGGGGGTGCCTCGGAGGGGCCAGCCCCTATTTGAACCTTGCTCCAATTCACCCCGGAATATTTGGGGAAAGACGTAGCTTGGATCAATAGACGGGGAGCGGCGCGTCTTCTTTGGGTTGGTCCATGACGATTTGGCTATGGACCCGGGCCACAACCGGATGGGCCAGCAAGACATCGTGAATCAGGCGGTTTAGCGCGGCAAGGTCGGGGCACCAGACGCGCAACAGGTAATCGGCCTCACCGGTCATGGTCCAAACCGATGTGATTTCCGCCCGTGTCCGCATCAGGCGGGAAAACCCCGCGCCTTGTTCTGGGCCGTGGCTGGCCAATTGCACTTGCACAAAGGCTTGGACGGATAGGCCTAGCTTGTCCGGATTGAGACGGGCGCGGTACCCTTCGATTACCCCGGTTTCTTCTAGTCTTTGGCGACGGCGACTGGCCTGTGAGGGGGAGAGGTTAAGCACCTCACCCAGCTCTTGTGCGGTTGCCTGACCGTTTTTTTGCAAGAGAGTCAGGAGTTTTATGTCAGATGCTTCCAATGCCATGCGTCATTTGTGCGTGGTTTGATCCAATTTTGCAAGGCTGACGCGCAATTTGTCGGATATTAGCGAAGGATGCGACATCCGCGCGCGATGACAAAGCTACATTGCCTATAGAACTTTTACAGGAGGAAACGCTATGGGACCGTTCCCGCATGACGCGCCGCAATCGACGATCACCGAGGAAAACCCCGCAGGCACCGACGGGTTTGAATTTGTTGAATTTGCCCATCCCAATCCGCAAGAGCTTCGTGATCTCTTTGCGTCGATGGGCTATGAGCATGTTGCAAACCACAAAACCATGGCGGTGGAGCTATGGCAGCAGGGCGACATCACCTATGTGATCAACGCCGAAGAAGGCAGCTTTGCCGCGAAATTTGTTGAGGAACATGGCCCGTGCGCCCCGTCAATGGCATGGCGTGTCGCGGATGCGCAAAAGGCGTTTGATCACGCGGTTGCCCAAGGCGCGGAACCTTATGAGGCAAATGATAAGACTGTTGATTGGCCTGCGATCAAGGGCATCGGTGGCAGCCTGTTGTATTTCACCGACCAGTATTATGATACATCACCCTATAACGACGAATTCGAGTGGATAGCCCAATCGAAACCGCGCGGTGTTGGCTTCTACTACCTCGATCACCTGACCCACAATGTGTTCAAGGGCAATATGGATAAGTGGTTTCAGTTTTATGGTAAATTGTTCAATTTCAAGGAAATTCGTTTCTTTGATATCGAAGGTAAGTTTACCGGTCTGTTCAGCCGCGCGTTGACTTCGCCCTGTGGTCGGATTCGTATCCCGATCAATGAAGATCGCGGCGAGACCGGTCAGATTGTGGCCTACTTGAAGAAGTACAATGGAGAAGGGATTCAGCATATCGCCGTTGGGTCCGAAGACATTTACCAATCGACGGATACGATCGCAGAGAACGGCATCGCGTTTATGTCAGGGCCCCCGGCCACCTATTATGATTTGTCTTATGACCGCGTTGTGGGCCACGATGAACCCAAAGACAAAATGATGAAACATGGCATTTTGATTGATGGTGAGGGTGTTCTTGATGGTGGCGAGACAAAAATCTTGCTGCAGATTTTCTCGAAAACCGTGATCGGCCCGATCTTCTTTGAATTCATCCAACGCAAAGGTGATGATGGCTTTGGCGAAGGGAACTTCAAGGCGCTGTTTGAATCGATTGAACGGGAACAGATTGAAAGCGGCGAACTTTCAGCAGCTGAATAAACCAAGCTTGCGAAGTGACCTAAACGAGCGTCGTCCCCATCGGGCGGCGCTTTTACATGTCGCGTCGGCTGGTCGCGTCGGCTGTTAGCTGCGTGGCATTTTGAGGGTCAGGTTGCGCCCACTTTTGGTATAGCGCAATTCAGAATCTCCAATGGCGGCGACACGGCCACCGTCTAGGCGATCACCAACCTTTACTTTCTTGTATTTGCCATTTGGCAGACGAACCAAAGCGCGCCGCGCCGCTGGGGTGCCGTAAACACCAATCAAGCTTATTTTCTTAAGATTGATTGCATTACGTACCGTCGCCGATTGGGCAACACCGCGCGATGATGGAGCGGCCGGCGTGACCGTGCGTGGCGCGATGGCGGCTGTTTGAATTGGGTCGCTAGGTGCTGATTCTGCCGCACGATCCGCGCGCTTTACAATAGCGGACATGTTACGGGGGCGCCCGACCGGTGTCAGCGACGCCGCGACGGCGCGGTCGGTGGCTGGGGCTTCTGGCTCCTCTGCCACGGCGGCCTCTTGGGCGGTTTTCGGGCGCATGACCGGGCGAATCTTGGCAAGTTCTGATCGTGAGATGCCGCTTAGAACGGCGCGTTCTCGTGATTCAACCAGGGTGTCGGGGCGTAGGCGCGGGCGCAATTTACCCAAGGCTTCGTTGACCTGTGGGGCCTCAGCAGTCGGAGCAGGCGCGGCAACGGCCTGACGCAGCGGCGGTGTCACCGGTGGAAGGCCTGCAAAAACCCTGACACCATCGGGGTTTATGGCCCCTTCGGGGGTTGCGCGCACCAACCCGCGTGCGTCCATGTCAAAGACTTGGCCCGCAGGCGGGGGCAGGCGCTGGGGCTCTAAAATGGGTTCTTGAGCGAACCCAAGGGCATCTGGAAGGGCAATAGCATCAGATTCCTGCACGCTTGGGTCGATCGAGGCCACGTAAATGTCATCTACCCCGTCCTCTGGAAGCCCATGCGGTGCAACTGGCGCGCGCTGCCAAATGCCAGTGGCGGCGTAGGTTGCTGCGGCTTCCTCGGGGGACAACATTTGGGGCACAACCGGGACTGCCAATGGTGCCGGCGCATCGGAGGTTGGTCCGGTGTCCAAGGCTGCCAACTGAATATCTGCGTTGCTCTCATCCGGATCTGCTGTTGGAAGGACCGCTGGGACCGCTGATGCGGATACCACCTCTGGTGCGATAGCAGGTGCGGATGCCACGGCTGTCTCTTTGGGAGCGCTACGGAAAAGGCCGGCTAGACCTTCATCCAAAAACACGGAGGCCCATGCCGCAACACCGGCCATAAAGATCAGCAGCCCGGCGGTCAGCAAAAGACCGAGAAAACGGGGCTTGCCTCCGATGGTCGGTTGGCTCCGAGCACCGAACACCGTCATGCGTTCGCGTTCGGTTTCAGATGTCAAAGATGCGGCTGCGGCCTGTGCCAAAGCCGGATCTGCGGCAAGGTCTTCGGATTTTGGCTTGGATCTCAGAGCGGCAATGCGGCCAAGAGCCGACTTGCCCGAGGTTTCAGAAACGCCATTCGGGGCGTCGACCTTGGCGGCAGGCGTTGATGCAATGGCCGCATCTGGCGCATCATTCCCCTTGGCTTTGCTCTTGCGAGCCGCAGCCAACCCGGCCAAGGCCCCACGTCCTTTGGACGTTTTTTTTGTGGGCTTGGTTTTTTTGGTGGCGGGCGTGTCGGCCTTGGTTTTTTCCGCGACGCTCGGAGCGGGAGGTGCGATCTTGGGAAGATCCTCATCCTCAACAGGCTTATCAGAGCGCGCCCGTAAGGCGGCCAAACGGGCCAATGCCGCGGCAGGTGCGGTTCCGTTCGTCTCTTGCGCGGCATCGGCTTGCGGTGTCGGGGCCGGCATCGGCGATTTTGTCGGCACGGCCTTGGTCGGTTTTACAACCGGGGCCGGGCTTGGTGCCTGGGCAGGGCGATCAACATCGGTATCTAGATTGGCTTGGGTTATGCCTGCGTCTTTGACAGTGGAGTCCCGTGTCGCCACCGGTGTGAAACGCGGTTTGACCTGAGCGGCAGGGCGATCGTCGGTTTCCAACGGCTTGGCCTTGGGGGCCGCAGGCATATCCGCACTGTCTCTGCTGGCACGGATGGTCGAGAATGACATAGCCGGTGCTGGCTCTGGCTGCGGTTCTGGTGTTGCCTCGGCTGCCGGTTTTGCCAATTTTTCAGGCTCAGGCTCAGGCTCAGGCTCAGGCTCAGGCTCAGGCTCAGGCTCAGGCTCAGGCTCAGGCTCATCCACAACGCTCTCTTTCGGAGCATCTACGCCTAGGGCGACGGGGTCATCCGCCGGGGCCGGGTCGTCAAATTCGACACCTGTTTCTGGTTCAACGTCAGACGTTTCCGCAGGTGCGGACAGGTCAAGTTCTTGCTGGCGTGCCGCTTGGACAGGCGGCGCAACGTCATCTTTGGCACTTGCTTCAACGGTTTCTTCATGGGCGACCGCTTCGGCGGATTGCTCAGTGGTTGTCGCCTGCCCGGTCTCTTCTGTAACTTCGGGTTCCGAGGCGACCGGTGTCAAAGCGGCGTCATCCGCCGCGACAATCTTGATATGTTTGGACAAGCGCGTTGGCTCGGGGCCGCTCCACTTGCTGCTGGCTCCAAAGAAAACCGCGCCATTGAACTGCCCCTTGGGGGCGATGGCGGTATGTGCCACAGGTTCAAACCCGTTTTGCGTGGCAAACCCTTCGGCTTCGTCCAACGTTTCACGGGCTACGGCGGCGATATACAATCGGCCATTGCGTGTCACATAGTCATAGACCAGATCGTCAACCGCATAGGGGGTCGCGCCATCCAGCGCGGTCCGTGCAGCAACATCCTGAGCAGCAATATCCCCATCGGGATCAGCAATATCCAGATATCGGATTTGCTCATTGGGGATGATCAAGGTGACTTGGGCACCGGTTGGGTCAAGGTCTTCGGCGCGATTGCGCAACCCCAAAACGGCGGCGTCGAGGTCGCCGCTATCTAGCGGAACCTCTTGTATTTGTGCCCAAACATCACCCGTGCGGCGCAACAGTGCGATGCCTTCGAAGGACAGAGAAAGTGCAAAATTTGGTACCATGGAGCCGTCTTTACCAGCCTTACCTTGGCTATGGGAGTCTAATTGCCTGATGCGAATATAATACAGCAACTGTTTGCCGACGCAAAGAAACTTCGCGCATTGGCCCTTGTAACCGGCAGGTTCCAGCGCAACATGACCGACATGTTTTATCCTAGGAGACCCTCATGCGCGTCCTATCCTTTGCCATTGCCCTGCTTTTGACCAGCCCGGCCTTTGCGGAAACTGTTCCAACCATCACCGTTTCGGGTGAAGCCAGCGTCGTCACAGCGCCCGATGTGGCGACACTGTCCTTGGGAGCGACAGGACGGGGCAAAGACCCGATAACGGCGATGAATGCCACATCCGAGATTTTGGATGCGGTCATTGCCCGGCTACGCGATCAAGGGCTGGAAGAGCGTGACATCCAAACGTCTTCGCTGCGGCTCAACCGAATGGCGCGTTGGGATCGCGAAAAGGAAATTGAGGTTTTCCAAGGATTTGAAGCCAGCAATATGCTCTCGATTCGGGTTCGTGACCTGTCCCAGCTGAGCGAGGTCCTGGGTGCGGTTTTGCAGGACGGGGCCAATAGCCTGTCGAACCTGTCATGGGGAGTTCAGGACACTCAAACACTAGAAGACGAAGCCCGCCGTCGCGCGATCAAAGACGCCATGGCCAAGGCCGCGCTTTATGCGGATGCGGCGGGGGTGACGGTTGGCGCGGTCCAATCCATTCGCGATACGGCTGAGCCATTGGTGCAATCGTCTATGGCGCGCTCGGCACCTGTGATGGAGGCGATGGCCGCGGATGTGCCGGTTGCCGCGGGCGAGATCGAGGCAACCGCGCGGGTGACCATGGTGTTTGAAATCGCGAAGTAAGCCAAAAGAAAGGCGGGGAATTTCCCCGCCTGACCGTTGTTACCGTTGTTAATGTGGCTGCCTGACCGAGTTGACAGGCGGCTTTTCTATTGCACCAGATTAGGCACCGGCTTTGGCCAGAGCCTGTTCCAGATCCGCGATCAAGTCGGTCGCATCTTCGATGCCTATCGAAATGCGCACCACATTTGGCCCGGCACCAGCGGCAGTTTGTTGCTCTGGTGTGAGCTGACGGTGGGTTGTCGAGGCCGAGTGGATCACCAAGCTACGGGTGTCACCCAAGTTGGCCACATGGCTGAAGATTTCCAGTGAATCCACAAACTTGATACAAGAATCATAGCCGCCCTTTAGTGCAACGGTGAACAAGCCACCGGCCCCTTTGGGACAGATACGTGCGACACGATCATTGTAGGGCGACGAGGGCAGACCGGCATAGGTGACCTCTTCGACAGCGGGATGCGCTTCGAGCCAGCTGGCGATGGTTTGGGCGTTTTCCACATGGCGCTGCATACGCAACGACAGGGTTTCGGTGCCCATCAAAGTATAATGCGCCGCCTGTGGGTTCAACGTCATGCCAAGATCGCGCAGACCGATGGCAATGCCGTGGAAGGTAAAGGCCAGCGGGCCAAATGTTTCGTGGAACTTGAGGCCGTGATAAGCGGGTTCCGGTGCGCTGAGCGATGGGAACTTGTCGCTGGCGGACCAATCAAACTGGCCGCTATCCACGACGATGCCACCGGTGACGGTGCCGTTGCCGGTTAGGTATTTGGTCAGCGAATGCACGACCAATGTTGCGCCATGTTTGATCGGGTTACACAGGTACGGCGTGGCCGATGTGTTGTCGACGATCAGTGGCAAGCCCGCCTTGTCCGCAACGGCGGAAATCGCATCCAGATCGGTGATGTAACCGCCCGGATTGGCGATGGATTCACAGAAAACCGCACGAGTGTTGTCGTCAATCGCGGCGGCAACGGCGTCGAGATCATCGAAATCAACGAATTTGGCCTCCCAGCCGAACCGCTTGATCGTCTGGCTGAATTGGGTGATCGAACCACCGTAAAGACGGGTGGACACAACCACGTTCAAACCGGGACCCATCAAAGGGAAAAGCGCCATGATTTGCGCCGCATGACCGGACGAACAAGCCACCGCACCAACGCCGCCCTCAAGCGTAGCAACACGTTCTTGCAATACGGCGACGGTGGGGTTGGTCAGACGCGAATAAATGTATCCAACTTCTTGCAGGTTAAACAGCGCGGCCGCGTGTTCCGCATCACGAAACACATAGGCTGTGGTCTGATAAATCGGTGTTTGGCGTGCGCCTGTGGCCGGGTCCGGGCGGGCTCCGGCGTGGATTTGCAGCGTGTCAAAGCCATAATTTGGGGCGTCGGTCATGGTTCTCTCCCTTAATTCGTTGTGACAAGGGGTATGCGATTGCCGACCACGCGGCAACGGGGCATTCTCAAAAAGACCGTTTTGGCGGTCTGATCGGAACTTTTGTTCTGCTTTTGGCGATGCTCGTGAAACTTTCGTTCCGCTGGATCATCGCATCCAAAACCCTTCGCGTTTGATTTTGTTGCGAATAGCCTGTTCCTTGCGGGGCAGATCGTCGCGATCAAACAAGGCGCGCACTTTGTCACCTCGGTTCTGATAAATCATCCGTTTGAACGGATCATAGGCCTTCAGAACCTTTTTAACCTTATTCGGTGTCGCAATCGCGGTGAGTGTTTCGACCACCAAATCGCTTTCACGGGCATAGAGCAAAGGCAAAAGCCGATAGTGACAAGTGACATCGCCATCCAACATCCCATCGGGCAAGGTATCGCGCCCGCCGCCCAATGCATGGATCACCAAAGGCAAAGCCACCTGATCCAACCAGGGATCAAAGCTTTGACAGACCAATTCAGGGGGGGCGTTGTCGCGGATTTCGAGCGCGTATTTCAGGAACAGGTCGCCAAAGATTTTGGGGCATTTGTAGAAAAAGAAACCGGCGTTGAAATACAGGTAGCGCCGCCAATATTCGTCTGGCCAACTGGTATCGAGCGAGCTTGCGAAATCGAGGTCAAAGCGATCATAGAGCGATTTCCACGTCTCATTATAGCCCGGCCCATAAAGCTCGAGCTTGGGCCAGGTATCTTCGCGTCGCATAGAGGCGGTGGGCCGGTCAAAATCAAATGGCACGGTGTCGAGATCGCCCGTCACCAATGTATCGGTGTCAAAGAAAACGAATGGCTCACCCTCGGGCAGGGCAGCCAGCGCTTCGATTTTGTTGCCATAGGGATAGGCATGTCCGAAATGCCGGCTCTCGAAGGAGACAAATGTCGCCCCCAGTTCTTCGAGCAAAGCGTGACAGGCCGGGTCGGCAATTCGCGGGTCATGTGGCCAAAGCGGGCCGGGCAGGGGTTGCGCGATAAAAAGGCGAAACCGTTTGGAACGGGTATTGCGTTTCAAGGACGCCGCAAACAGCACCGCCTCGTATTGAAGGCGCCCGGATTGCGCGACTATGCAAATATTTACAGTTTGAGGTGCGCGCGCTTTGCGTGCCATGCTGTGCCTGCCCGTGTTTGTCTTTTGCGGGCACTATAGGCAGGATTTTTGGCGTCCAAAAGCGTTGATCTGTCTTTGATCCTTGAATTCAAGCAGGAGAGCAGGATGCTCGACGTTTTTTTGATTTTTTTGGCCACCGCAGCAGGGGGGGGTGGTGATGCCGATGCTCCGGCTGTTGCCGCTGTTGCCGATACGGCAGCGGAAACTTTGGTCCTTGATACCGGCGATGCGCCCGCGGCCGCACCAGGAAGCAGCAGTGGAGAGGAACTTCCGCCTGGCGCAAAACCCGAAGTCGCCGCCGAGCCCGAAGTGCTGCCTTATGAGGCAGAGCAGCAAGTGGCCAGCGGGCGTTTCACGACGGCGCTTGAGGTCAAACCGATCATGAATATGACCCGCGCCAATTGGGTTGCGGTGCGTGATTACAATGGCCAAGACCTTGTTTATGTGACGCATATTTGGTCGTGGCGCTGTGGTTTGGTCGCGATGAAGTTTGCGGTGAACGACAATGAGCTTGAGGAATGGCCTCTTCCCAAGTGTCATGATGATACCAACAGCCCAAATGCGATGTTGCCCGAAGATGGTTTGCCCTATCGGGAATTCCCGGCTGGGTCTGTTGAAACGCTCACGGTTGAATTGATCTATGACGACCTCACCATTGATCGCGCCACATTTAACCGCAAAGGGGTGATGTTGCCCTAAACGCGGGCTCACTCTGATTTTCCCAAAGCACAGAAACTTGCCAATTCTGGATCAAACAGCGCGCCATTTGGCGCGCTGAACCCTTGCAGGCCAAGGGCCGCCGCGCTAAAGCCAAAACCAACTCGAAATACGCCCGACCCAAAACACGAAAGAGGCCTGCCCAATGTCGATTGACATCGAGACCGCCGCAAAGGTGGCGAAACTTGCCCGTATCAAAGTTGAAGATGACGCGCTTCCGGCGCTGGCGCAGGAATTCAATGATATTCTTGGGTTTATCGAGCAGTTGAACGAAGTCGATGTCGACGGTGTTGAGCCGATGGTATCGGTCACGCCGATGCGTCTAAAGCGTCGTGTCGACGGGGTAACAGACGGTGATCAGCAGGAAAAAGTGCTGAAAAACGCGCCAGATGCGCGCGAAGGCTTCTTTGCGGTTCCGAAGGTGGTAGAATAATGGCTGATCTCAACAACATGAAAATCGCCGAAGCCCGTGACGCATTGCGCAAGGGTGATGTGACGAGCCTTGAGTTGACCGAAAGCTGTTTGACAGCGATCGAAAGCTCGGGTGCGTTGAATGCTTTTGTGCACAACACCCCCGATCTGGCTCGCGATCAAGCCAAGGCCGCCGATGCGCGGATCAAGGCCGGTGATGCGCCTGATATGTGCGGTATTCCTCTGGGGATCAAAGACCTGTTTTGCACCAAAGGTGTTGAAAGCCAAGCGGCGTCGAACATCCTCAAAGGGTTTAAGCCGGAATACGAAAGCACCATCACCAGCAAGCTGTTTGATGCGGGGTCGGTCATGTTGGGTAAGCTCAACATGGACGAATTCGCCATGGGGTCGTCCAACGAAACCTCGGCTTATGGCAATGCGGTGAACCCATGGCGTCGGGGCAATGACGACGCTCAACTCACTCCGGGTGGAAGCTCGGGCGGGTCGGCGTCGGCTGTTGCGGCCGACCTATGTCTGGCCGCGACCGGCACAGATACGGGTGGGTCAATCCGTCAACCAGCGGCCTTTACCGGTATCACCGGCATCAAGCCAACTTATGGCCGTTGCTCGCGTTGGGGCGTTGTGGCCTTTGCGTCGTCATTAGATCAGGCCGGTCCGATGACCAAAGATGTGCGGGATGCCGCCATTATGCTTGAGACGATGTGTGGTCATGACCCAATGGACAGCACATCCGCCGATCTGGCCGTACCAAACTTTGAGGCCATGCTGACCGGTGACATCAAGGGCAAAACCATTGGCATTCCTAAAGAATACCACATGGATGGTATCCCTGATGAAATCGAAAAGCTTTGGGCCGATGGCCGTCAGATGTTGCAAGATGCCGGTGCCAAAATCGTCGACATTAGCCTGCCGCACACCAAATACGCGCTTCCGGCCTATTACGTGATTGCCCCGGCTGAGGCCTCTTCGAACCTCGCGCGCTATGACGGTGTACGCTATGGGCACCGCGCTTCGCTTGAGGCGGGTGATGGCATCACCGAAATGTACGAAAAGACCCGCGCCGAGGGCTTTGGCCACGAAGTGCAGCGCCGTGTCATGATCGGCACCTATGTTCTTTCGGCGGGTTTCTATGATGCCTATTACAACCGCGCCCGCAAAGTTCGGACACTGATCAAGAAAGACTTTGAGGATGTGTTTGCCCAAGGTGTTGACGCGATCCTGACACCGGCCACCCCGTCATCGGCCTTTGGTTTGGGTGAAATGAAAGACGCCGATCCGGTGCAAATGTATCTGAATGACGTCTTTACGGTCACGGTGAACCTTGCCGGTCTGCCAGGGATCGCGGTTCCCGCCGGATTGGACAAACAGGGTCTTCCCCTTGGGCTGCAACTGATTGGGCGTCCTTGGGAAGAGGGCGATTTGCTAAATACCGCCTATGCGCTTGAGCAATCTCTTGGTTTTGTAGCCAAACCAAGCAAATGGTGGTAAGCGCCCCCAAAGGTTAACACCGATAGGGTGAGGCAGGAGCGAAGATGCGGTTAATGATGTTAAGTGTGGCGGCGCTTGCCCTTGTGGCGTGTGGGCCAAAAGTGCCCGACAGCGCGGCAGGTGTCGTTGATACCGGTGCCGGTGTTGGGTTTGGCAACTACGACACTTACGACGCACAGCGTGAAGCTCAGCTAAATGGAACGGCTGTTCCTGGCCCGGTTGATGTGCAAGCAACCCCATTGGACAGTGCGGACAGAGACGCGGCTTTATCGGCCGCGTCGGCAAATTCCGGAGTTGCACCTCTGGATGCCTCACCGGCCAATGCCAGCCCGGCGGTGGTGCGTAACTCGGACGGTATTTCGGGTGAAAACGATTTTGATGCAGTTGCGGCGCAGCGCGATATTCAAGCCGATGCGGCATTGATCGCACAGAACCGTGCGCAATATACGTTGATCGCTCCGACCGATTTGCCCAAACGTCCCGGTAGCAACGCCCCCAATATTGTCGAATACGCCTTGAGGACCGATAACCCGGTTGGCACGTCATTGTACAAACGCTCAAGCTTCCGGGCTGAAACAAAATTCGCTCGGGCCTGCGCGGCGTTTGCGTCGGCGGATTTGGCCCAAGAAGCATTTTTGGCTCAAGGCGGACCGCAAAAGGACCGCAAGGGGATGGACCCGGATGGGGATGGTTTTGCCTGTGATTGGAATCCCAGCCCGTTTCGGGCTGCGCGTGGCGGGTAAACAACGTTCGTGATTGGATCTCGGGACGCCATCGCCTTTCCTTCTGACAACTTTGGGCCGCGGCGCAATGGCGCGCGGCCCAATTTAATCGTGCTGCACTATACGGCGATGACAAGCGCTATTGGAGCACGCGATTGGCTTTGCAATCCCGAGGCAGAGGTGTCGGCACATTACGTCATCGCCGAAGATGGCCGATTGTGGCAGTTGGTCAGCGAGGAAAAGCGTGCTTGGCATGCGGGGGCAGGGGCCTGGGGCGCGATCCAAGATGTGAATTCACATTCGATTGGTATCGAAATCGCAAACACCGGATCACAGCCCTTTGCAGACCCGCAGATGCAGGTTCTAGAGGACCTATTGCGCGGGATCATGGCGCGTTGGGATATTCCGGCTGATCGGGTGATTGGCCATTCTGATTGTGCCTTGGGGCGCAAGATTGATCCGGGGCGGCGATTTGATTGGCTGCGTTTGGCGCGTCAAGGATTGGCGATATGGCCATATGCGGCGATGCCGGGTGATTTTGACAAAGACTGTGCCACCTTTGGTTATGTCGCGGAAGAAGGGCAGCAAGACCAGATTTTGGATGCTTTTCGTATGCGGTTCCGACCATGGGCGGATGGCCCGTTGGATGATATGGACCGGGCTCTTGCCGCCGACCTTGCTGCGCGCTGGCCGTTTCAACTTGAAACGGGCCTAGTGGTGTGACGCTGTTACATTGTGCGCTTCCGCGCGCTTGAATGACGCCCGTTTCAAGGTGATGGCCGACATCTTTGTTCCGGTGTGCGCGCCCTAGGTCATTCCAAATGATAGGGCAGGACCCCCCGCAAGGTAGGATCAATGGACAGACGTTTTTCCAAAGGCGGCACCGAGCGTTGGTGGCACTTTGTGCGCTCACATATACGGCAGGAAATGCCGATAGGTTCGAAGGAAGAGGCGCGGGTGAAATCCATATCATCGGCATAGACCAAAGCAGCGGCGTGGCGTACGTCACAGCCCAAAGCAATGGCGTAGCGCCGCGTTGGGGCCCCGAAATGACCGCCGGTTTTGCTTACGTCGCAGGCAAGAGAGATATAGCGCACCCCGTCCGGTGTTTCGGCGAGCTGGCGCAAAAATTGCCCCGGCGTTTCAAAGGCGCGGTGCACGTTCCAAAGCGGGCAGGCCCCGCCGAAACGGGCAAATTGCAGGCGTGTGGCGGAATGGCGTTTGGTGATTGTTCCGGCTTGATCGACACGCACGAAAAAGAATGGGACGCCCTTGGCACCGGGGCGTTGCAAGGTTGAAAGGCGATGGGCCACCTGTTCAACCGATGCGCCAAAACGGGCCGAGAGAAGTTCCAGATCGTGGCGGGTTTCTTGCGCGGATTCCAAGAAGTCCTTGTAAGGCATCATTGCCGCCCCGGCGAAATAGTTGGCCAGGCCAAGTTTGGCGATGGCACGGGCTTCGTCGGATTGAAACCGCGCCAGATCAAGCGTGGCGTCCAAGAGTTGGTTTTGCCCAAGCAAGGCGACCTGAACCAAAAGTTGGAAAGTCTGGGTTTCGACCGGGGCAAGTGCGCTCAGGGTCAATTCGCGGCGTTCGTCGTCAAAGCGGCGCATCGGTGTGGTTTGGGTAAAGCGCACCGTGACCCCGTCGCGGGATAGGCGTGCGATGGCCGCGCTGCGAATATCGTGCTCTGCGCCGGAACGCTGGGCATAATGCTCGGCGGCGCGATCCACGGCATCAATGTAATTGTCACAATAGTGAAAGAAATCGCGCACCTCTTCCCATGGGCTGGGTCGGAGCTGGGCATCTTCTCGGCCCAGGGCCTCATCCAGCGATGCCAACCGTTCATGGGTTTGTTTATAGGCGCGGTGCAGCGCAAGAAAGGCCCGCGCAAAGGCCGGGGCGTTGGACGCGGTCAGGCGCAGGTCGGCCAATTGTGGAGCAGCCTCACCAAACACCGGGTCGGCAAGGGCTTCGCGCATGTCCGACACCAATCTCTCGGCGTCGCCCTGGCCAAGTTCGGTGACATCAAAGCCAAATTCCTGTGCCAGAGCCAAGACAACCGTGGTCGACACCGGGCGGTTGTTGTTCTCCATCTGGTTCAAATAAGGCAGGGACACGCCCAGCTTGGCGGCAAAGTCCTTTTGCGTCAGGCCAAGCCGTGTGCGGATGTCACGAAGCTTGGCCCCGGCATAGAGCTTTTGAGTTGCCATGTTTGCACCTTTGCGATTTTCTTGTCGCAAGTTTGCAAGGTAAGTCAGGCCACGTCCAGCCCCCCAAGCTGTCTTTCGCGACGAATGACCAAGAGAATGACAACAACCGAGGCCGCAGACGTCCCGGCCATCATGAACAAGAGCGGCCAAGCGCCAGTTTCGGCGTTCAGCAATAGGCCTGCCAAAGCGGACATCGCCGCGCCGCCACCCAGCATGATCGCCCCGCCCAGGCCAGAGGCCGTTCCGGCAAGCTTGGGGCGGACGGACAACATCCCGGCGGTGGCGTTGGGAATGGTCATGCCGTTGCCGATTCCGACAAAGGTCATAAATCCAAAGAACACCCACTTGCTATCAAGTCCCAATGCAAAAAACGCCATCAGTGTGATCATTGGGATAGTGACGATGATGCTTCCCCAAAGCACCATGGTGTTCACCCCGATCCGCGCCGCAAAGCGGCCGGTGATGTAGTTACCAAGGAAGTATCCAACTGCCGGAGCCCCAAAGAAGAAGCCCAGTTCAGCGGCGTCCATGCCGTAGAGCACGGTGCCGATAAACGGAGCCCCGCCGACATAGGAAAAGAACGCCCCAGAAGACAGCGCCGTTGCCATAGCGTAGCCCCAAAATCGTTGTGAGGTAAGCAGTTCAGGGTATTCCCGCACCTGTTGGCCCAGCGTTTGGCCGCTGCGGACATTGGTTTCGCCAACATCTACATAGGCGATCCAGAGGATCAGCAAACCAACCGCCAAAAGCAGCCAGAAATTAGCCTGCCAGCCCATGAGTTCACCCAAATAGCCGCCAATCACCGGCCCGACCATCGGCACAACGGACATGCCCATAGTGACATAGCCAATCATCGAGGCGGCTTGGTCTTGGGGGTACATGTCGCGCACAATGGCACGGCTTAACACCATGGCGGTGGCGCTGACGGCTTGTAACATTCGAAAAATCAAGAAGCTGTAGACATCGGGCGCAACCAAACAGCCGATGGTGGCGATACAAAACAGAGCAATCCCAGCAAGCAAAACCGGGCGGCGCCCAAAGTGATCGGAAGTCGGCCCGATAAAGATTTGCAAAAGCGCATTTGCGCCAAGATACCCGGCCACAGCCAGCTGCATCACCTGATATTCGGTGTCAAAATAGGCTGTCATCATCGGCAGCGAAGGCACAAAGATGTTCATTGCAAGGGCTGATAAGCCTGCCAGAAGAACCAGTGTGACAATATGTGGCGGGGTTGCGCGGTCCCGAAAACGGACCTCAATACGGGTATCCATGTTGTATCGGTAGGCTTCAAAATCGGGTTTGTCCATGAGGGCTATGACATGACTAGGTAGTTTGCAGTTTTGCAAGTTTACAAGTGGGTGTTATTCTTACTTTGCAAATTTGCCAAGAATCCCTTGAGACAAAGGGTTTGGCCTGTATTTTCACGCCAAAGCTTTTGCGCGCCGACTTGGCAACCTCTTGCAATGCGCACAATGTCTGTGCGCGGATTTGCAAGAACCGGGGGGAGGGCGCGACTTGGATAGGAAAGGGATGGCACATGAAAGACATTCTCCAGGAACTGCATGACCGCCGTGAAAACGCCCGTTTGGGTGGCGGACAGCGCCGGATCGACAGTCAGCACGCCAAAGGCAAGCTGACTGCGCGTGAGCGGATCGACCTGCTTCTCGATGAGGGCAGCTTTGAGGAATACGATACCTTTGTTGCCCATCGCTGCACCGATTTCGGCATGGAAGACAACCGTCCCTATGGCGACGGTGTTGTCACCGGCTGGGGAACGATCAATGGCCGTATGGTTTATGTCTTTAGTCAGGACTTTACCGTTCTGGGTGGCTCGGTCTCTGCGACCCATGCTCAAAAGATTTGCAAGATTATGGACATGGCGATGCAGAACGGCGCGCCTGTTATCGGGCTGAACGACTCTGGTGGTGCGCGTATCCAAGAGGGTGTCGACGCGCTTGCCGGTTACGCCGAGATTTTCCAACGCAACATCATGGCGTCCGGTGTTATCCCGCAGATTTCCGTCATCATGGGCCCCTGTGCCGGTGGCGCGGTCTATTCTCCAGCGATGACCGACTTCATCTTTATGGTCAAAGACAGCTCTTACATGTTTGTCACCGGCCCTGACGTTGTGAAAACCGTGACCAATGAGGTTGTGACCGCCGAGGAACTTGGCGGGGCAAGCACCCACACCAAGAAGTCGTCGGTTGCGGATGGCGCGTTCGAAAATGACGTCGAAGCGTTGGCCGAAGTACGCCGCTTGGTCGACTTCTTGCCGCTCAACAACAAAGAAAAACCGCCGGTGCGTCCGTTCTTTGATGATGTTGATCGGATCGAGAATAGCCTTGATACCCTGATCCCCGAAAACCCCAACATGCCCTACGACATGAAGGAATTGATCGCCAAGGTCGCCGACGAAGGTGATTTTTACGAAATCCAAGAGGATTTCGCCGGCAACATCCTGACCGGGTTCATTCGCCTTGAGGGTCAAACCGTGGGTGTTGTTGCCAACCAGCCAATGGTTTTGGCGGGCTGCCTGGATATCGACAGCTCGCGCAAAGCGGCGCGGTTTGTGCGTTTCTGCGATTGTTTCGAAATTCCGATCCTGACCTTGGTCGACGTTCCGGGCTTCCTGCCCGGCACCAGCCAAGAATATGGTGGCGTTATCAAACACGGCGCGAAACTGCTCTTCGCTTATGGCGAAGCCACGGTGCCAAAAGTCACAGTGATCACCCGCAAAGCCTATGGTGGGGCCTATGACGTGATGGCGTCCAAGCACCTGCGCGGCGATGTGAACTACGCTTGGCCCACGGCCGAGATCGCGGTGATGGGCGCAAAAGGCGCGACCGAGATTATTCACCGCGCCGATTTGGGCGACGCAGAAAAGATCGCAGCGCACACCGCGGAATATGAAGATCGCTTTGCCAACCCGTTTGTGGCGGCTGAGCGCGGCTTTATTGATGAGGTGATCCAGCCGAAATCAACCCGCCGCCGTGTATCCCGTGCCTTTGCGATGCTGCGCAACAAGCAGCTTAGCAACCCGTGGAAAAAACACGATAATATTCCGCTGTAAGGACAATCATGGCCAAGGGGAACCATAAGTCTCGTCAGGGTTGGCATGAGCTGCGCGATGGAGCGCAACTCACGCTGGCCCGGCATCTGCCTGCGCGTTTCGACGTGTCAGCAGAGGCCACTCTGCCGCCTGCGCGGCGGGGGCGGTTGGCGCGTCAGATCCGTCAAGATCTGTGGCGCGAACTTAGGGGCTTGCGCGGTTTCTCTCCTGTGGTAGTGATTGTCGCTACGGAAGAGGGGGTAAAAGTGACTGCGGGCGGCCAATTTTTGGTGCGCGGAGCGGTTCCGACCAACCTTTCGACCAAGATTCAAGCGCTGTTGGACAGCCCGGCACATCGTGCTCGTTGGTTGTCTTGGGCGCGGGTGCGCGGCTTATGAGCTGGCACACACGAGTTATATCCCTGGGTGCGCCCGGGATTTTCGCAGCCCCGGCGGGAGGACCCTTCGGGGGTCGGGGCTGCACCTTACTCACCACTGCATTGACCACGATCGTTTTAACCTTTGCCGCGACGCAGGCGTCCGCAGAAGAGCCTGTTGATGTCCCGTCAGGGTTGGACGTGGTGTTCCATGATTGGTTGGATGATCAGGGCGCGCATCGCTTTCGTTTTGTTGCGCCAGAGATCGGGCAGGGGGGCAAAACCTTCGACGACGTGGTCGATGACATGGCGCATCTGTGTGACCAATTCGTGCTCCCTCAGCTGGAAATCCAAGAGCTTCAGGCGTCACAGGTTGTCATCAGCCTGATGGCCGAACCTGTTGATTTTGGCGCAATGGCCCCCGAAGTAACCCAATTTTTCGAGAGTTATAGCGTCGAAAACGGCCTCTGTATCTGGGAGCTTTTTTGATGCGTACACAATATCTTGCGGATCGACTCTCATGTGGACAACTTTCTGAGGCTTTGCAGTCACAGGATTTTCTCTCGGGATTGGGAACGTATCTTTTTAACAACCTGTCCGTTAATTTGAGCCCAGATTGCTCCCAAGCAGTCTTTACCTCGAAAAGGGGTCTGGCATGGCTTTACGGCTGTGTTGACCTCGTTGAATCTGACAGGAGTCTTAGATGTCCAAGAGCATCAAACTGCTTGCCATGTTCGCCATTGTTGCAGGCGTTTCCGCTTGTGGTGGCCAACAAGAAGAAGAGTTCGTTGTCGTTGATCCAGAGCCGATCAGCGTTGAGCCCGTCTACACCGGCAAGTACAAGTAATTGTACCCCGGGGCGGGCCTTCGGGCCCGTTCCGAACCACACCGCGCCCGGCGTTGGTGTGAAAAAGCTTTGCAAAGCTTTGGCAAACCTCTTGCATGAGGTCGCATCGCAAGGCACCCCCCGTTGGGAAAACCAATCGGAGGGCATACCATGCTAAAGCATCGCGGTTTCCCCGGGCGTTTGCCGGGAACTGATTTCCAATTCACAATCCGTCGCCCCAACCCCAAGGGTGTCACAGCCATTACCGAGCGTGAGAGGTTTCGCGACCGTCGTCCGCCGGACCGTCGTGCCGACGCGGCTTTCATGGCTGCGCTTTGGAGCCATTTTGGCGATCAACCGTTTGAGCGGGGTAATTTGGATGCCGGGCGTCTGAGCTGGCTGTTCGGCCGCGAAGTGCTTCCTTATGACGATCCGTTTGATCCCGAAAGCTATGACGCCTTGCTGGTGATCGACGAAACTGCGGCGCGCGCTGCCTTTCCTGAAGCATTCGATAATCCGGAGCAATTGGCATGATCCTGCTTGCGGCCATCCGATTTGCGCAAAACGCTGCCGAAATCGGCCTGCGTTTTCCTTTGCGCTATGCGATGGCCAATGGCTTTGGCAGCCTAGGGTTGAAAAATGAAACGTGGACCCAAGACACGATCATTTTTCAACGTGACCCTTCCCTTATGGGGCGGTCCGGGCATTCCCCTGTCCGTCCGCCCCGCCTTTTCAAGTCTTCGGAAATTTCTGCTCTTCGGCAAGGGTTTGCCGAGGATTCCTCATGTAAACCACGCTCATGGACAGATCGTGTGTTTTCATGGTCCATGGCCCTATCCGCCATAAGGATCAATGAGGAAAGAGCACAATGCAAAAATTCAAATGGATGGCCGCTGGTCTTGCGTTTACGACGCTTGCTGCCTGCGGTGACACAATTGGTGAACAAGCGCTTGTCGGCGCCGGGGCAGGCGGCGCAGCTGCCGTTGTCCTTGAGCAAGACGCGCTTATTGGTGCGGCCATCGGGGCCGCTGGCAATATCGCCTATTGCAACAAATATCCGGACCGCTGCTGATCACCTTCGGCACACGGTTCGCGTTGGATTTGACCGGTCTCGTCCCTGGGGGTCCCCAAGGTACGAGGGCGGTCTTTTTGTATGTTCTGGCGCGCCAAGCGCCGCCAGGCCCGAGACATAAGGAAAGGGACAGATATGTTCGACAAGATCCTGATCGCCAACCGTGGTGAGATCGCCTGCCGCGTTATCAAGACAGCGCGCAAGATGGGTATCAAGACTGTTGCCGTCTATTCAGATGCCGACAAGCAGGCACTGCATGTGCAAATGGCGGACGAAGCCGTTCATATCGGCCCGCCACAGGCCAACCAGTCATACATTGTGATCGACAAGATCATGGATGCGATCCGCCAGACCGGCGCACAGGCTGTGCACCCTGGTTACGGTTTCTTGTCTGAAAACTCCAAATTCGCCGAAGCCCTTGAGGCCGAAGGCGTGGCCTTTGTCGGCCCCCCAAAGTTCGCGATCGAAAGCATGGGTGACAAGATCACCTCGAAAAAGATCGCCCAAGATGCCAAGGTGAGCACCGTTCCCGGCTATATGGGTTTGATCGAAGACGCCGATGAGGCGGTTAAGATTTCGAACCAAGTTGGCTATCCTGTCATGCTCAAAGCCTCGGCTGGTGGTGGCGGTAAAGGGATGCGGATTGCGTGGAATGACGAAGAGGCCCGCGAAGGCTTTCAGTCGTCCAAGAACGAAGCTGCGAATAGCTTTGGCGATGATCGGATTTTCATCGAGAAATTCGTCACCCAGCCGCGTCACATCGAAATTCAGGTTCTTTGCGACGCCCATGGCAATGGCATTTACTTGAACGAGCGTGAATGCTCGATTCAGCGCCGTCAGCAAAAAGTTGTCGAAGAAGCGCCATCGCCCTTCCTAGACGAAGCAACGCGCAAAGCAATGGGCGAACAATCCGTCGCTTTGGCCAAGGCCGTTGGTTACACCAGCGCCGGCACGGTGGAGTTCATCGTTGATGGCGATCGCAACTTCTATTTCCTCGAAATGAACACGCGCTTGCAGGTGGAACACCCTGTGACCGAGCTGATCACCGGTGTTGATCTGGTCGAGCAGATGATCCGCGTTGCCAATGGCGAGCCGCTGAGCATCACACAGGACGACGTGCAGCTGAACGGTTGGGCAATCGAAAACCGTCTCTATGCCGAAGATCCATATCGTGGCTTCTTGCCGTCGATCGGCCGTCTGACACGTTATCGTCCACCGGCTGAAATCGCCGCTGGTTTGTTGTTGGAAAACGACAAATGGCAGGGCGATGCGCCAAGCGGTGACAACGCGGTGCGCAATGATACCGGCGTCTATGAAGGCGGCGAAATCAGCATGTATTACGACCCAATGATTGCGAAACTCTGCACATGGGCCCCAACCCGTGACGCCGCGATTGAGGAAATGCGTGTGGCGCTTGATAGCTTTGAAGTTGAAGGCATCGGTCACAACTTGCCGTTCCTGTCGGCGGTGATGGATCATCCTGTTTTCATCAAGGGTGACATGACGACCGCCTTTATTGAAGAACAATATCCCGATGGTTTCCAAGGGGTTGAACTGGCCGAGGCCGAGCTTCGCCGGGTTGCTGCCGCCGCGGCCGCGATGAACCGTGTTGCCGAAATTCGCCGCGCGCGGGTGTCTGGCCGTCTCGACAATCATGAGCGTGTGGTTGGCGCGGATTGGAACGTAAGCCTCCAGAAAAACGGCTTTGATGTTGTCATTGATGCCGATCCTGCCGGGTCGACCGTTCGCTTTGCTGATGGCGGTGACCTGCGTGTCGAAGGGGATTGGACGCCGGGTGATAGCCTTGCGCGGATGACGGTCGACGGAGCGCCATTGGTGCTTAAGGTTGACAAGATCACCCATGGTTTCCGGGTTCGCACCCGTGGTGCCGATCTCAAGGTACATGTGCGCAGCCCGCGTCAGGCCGAGCTTGCGAAAATGATGCCTGAGAAACTGCCGCCAGATACCTCGAAAATGCTGCTCTGCCCAATGCCGGGCCTGATCGTCAAAGTTGACGTAACCGAGGGCGAAGAAGTTCAGGAAGGTCAGGCGCTCTGTACTGTTGAGGCGATGAAGATGGAAAACATCCTCCGCGCTGAGAAAAAGGGCGTGGTGTCCAAGATCAATGCCGCAGCGGGTGATAGCCTAGCTGTGGATGATGTGATCATGGAATTCGAGTAACCCCTTGATCCGGGCCGCCACATATCTTTCCGTATTTGCGGAAACCAAGCGTCAACCCTTCTCGGCTACACCTGCCGAAACGGATGTTTGGCGATTGGACGCGGCTTATGGTGGCCCGATTAAACCTGATAGGGCGGATGGTGGTGCTTTTGGCGCTGCTCTCGGCCTGTACGCTCGACAAAGAGGCCGAGTTGCGCGCACAGCTTTCGAATTGGGTTTTTCTCGCGCAAACCCGCGTTTTCGTGTCCAAAATGAGCTGCACCGCTGCGGTGTTCGATCTGGTTCGTCCCGAGATCAGCAGCAAAATCGAACGGGCGAAATCCATCGAAACGGCTTTGACGCGGGTGCGCAACGGGCGACCGGTTTTGTTCGACATCCCGGATGTCAGCCCCAACGAGATTTCCCAACAATTGATGTCCAAGGATTTGGGCAAAGGTCTTGGCATGTTGTCGACGGGCGTCGGCCCGGCCAAGGACTGTATGGAAGACGAGGTTGCCGTTGGCTATTACGCGGTTCTGATGTCGCCGGATACACGTACAATCTACGACCCGGCTGGCGACGCGCTGCTGATGATATACCCACCGGGAAACCTAGCGTTTTTCCTGCGTGGCAATGTTTAGCGGTACGCCCTTGCCAAGGCGATTGTGTTGTTCCCCGACGGTTGGCCTACCGGTCGCGAATTTCCTGTTGGCGTAGGGGCAGCTTGTCGATTGAACGAGAAATCTCGCGCATATCCCATGGGGCTGGCTTGCGGATCACCACGCTGCCATCTTTTGCCAAGACCACCAGCATAAACCCACGGGCGCGTAGCTCTTGGCGAACGGCGCTGCGAGCTTTGGGGTCGGTGTCGGTAATCACCACCACATCGCGTTCCAACAAGGCCTCTGGCCGATCTTCGATCAACCGCATTTGTTCGGCAAAACGGGGATCGTTAGGATTGTCTGCAAAAACAACGACAATGCGTTTTTGCCAGACCCAGTCCTCTAAGGTCGTTTCCGATGCGTCCTGGATCAAGGTAAACGGTTCCTCGGCCTCTGTGGCGGAAAACGCCATAGAACCAAGGGCTACGGGCAACAGCGCCGCGATGGCGAGACGTGAAAATGCGTTCATACCCATAGATATAGGCGCTGGATGGCGCGCTGCACAGGGGACAACACCTGATGACGGTGAAAATTTTAACATTAACGACATTGTCATAAGCAAGGCGGCAGGGTCCTCAGCATCTGCAATTTCCCGCGTCGCGGGTTCCGAAAAGGGCCGCTGCCTTATGGACGTCATTCTGCATATCGGTGCGCATCGCACCGGCTCGACCAGTTTTCAAAACTATCTTCGGACGAACCGGGGGGAATTGTCGGCGCAGGGCGTTGGGTTTTGGGGACCATGGCGCACCCGCAAGGGCCTTTTGCATGGGGTGGCCGATCGTCCTATCAACTCTGCACAGGCGCGCCGCTCAGCAGGTCGCGTGCAACTCAACCTCGCCGGTGCCAAGGGGCAGGGGGCCAAGGTTCTGGTCGTCTCGGATGAAAATATCATCGGAACCGCACGGCGCAATTTGCGCAAACGGGTGATGTACCCCGACATTGGTGAACGGATGGCGCGCATCAATGCGGCCTTTGATCCTGTCACGCGTGTTGTCCTGCAAATCCGGTCGCCGGATCGTTGGTGGGCCTCGGTGATGTCCTATCTCATTCCGCGTGGCGAAGCGGTTCTGGATGAAATGGCTTTAGACAAGATCGCAAGCTCGGATCGCAGTTGGCGCCATGTCATCACCGATTTGGCCTGTGCCTGCCCTGATGCGGAAATCGTGGTGACACCCTTTGAACGTTTCGCGCCTCATCCGGATGATCTGCTGGGGGTGGCCATAGGCCGTGCCAATGTACCCACCGCCGGCATGGGGGAGTTTTGGGCCAACCGAAGCCCGGACCTCAGTACGTTGCGTGATGCCTTGATGGATCGCGGTGATTTCCCTGACCTGCTGCCCGATGACACCGGGCGCTGGCACCCCTTTAACGCTTTTCAGGCCTCTGCTTTGCGCGAGGCCTATGCCGATGATCTGTACTGGCTGCGCGCCGGGGCGGAAGGATTGGCAAAACTGAGAGAAGATCCCATGCCCGCAAGATCAGCGAACAAGCTGGCGGCGGTGCTGACTGAGAGAGGACAAGCCTATGACCGATCTGCCCGACGATTGGAAGAAACTCGCTGAAAAAGAACTCCGCGGACGTCCGCTGGACGATCTGACATGGAACACATTGGAAGGGATTGACGTCAAACCGCTTTATACGGCGGATGACACTGCAAACCTTGACCATATGGGTGGCACGCCCGGTGTTGGCCCATTCACGCGGGGGGTTAAGGCCACCATGTATGCGGGCCGTCCTTGGACGATCCGCCAATATGCAGGCTTTTCTACCGCCGAAGAATCCAACGCCTTTTATCGCAAAAACCTAGCGGCTGGTCAGCAAGGGGTTTCGGTGGCCTTTGATCTCGCGACACACCGTGGTTACGATTCCGACCATCCGCGTGTTGTTGGGGATGTCGGCAAGGCTGGTGTGGCCATCGACAGCGTTGAGGACATGAAAATCCTGTTTGACGGCATCCCGTTGGACAAGGTGTCGGTGTCGATGACGATGAATGGCGCGGTCATCCCGATCTTGGCGAATTTCATTGTCGCCGGTGAAGAACAGGGGCATGACAAATCGCTGTTGGCGGGCACCATTCAGAACGACATTCTGAAAGAGTTCATGGTTCGCAACACCTATATTTACCCACCAGAACCGTCGATGAAAATCATCTCGGACATTATCGAGTACACCTCGAATGAGATGCCGAAATTCAACTCGATCTCGATCTCGGGTTACCACATGCAAGAAGCGGGCGCGAACTTGGTTCAAGAGCTTGCTTATACTTTGGCCGATGGCCGCGAATATGTTCGCGCCGCGATCAATGCTGGTATGGATGTCGATACATTTGCGGGCCGGTTGTCGTTCTTCTTTGCGATTGGAATGAACTTCTTCATGGAAGCGGCAAAACTGCGCGCGGCGCGGACCTTGTGGCACCGGGTCATGACCGAGTTTGAGGCAAAATCGGAACGCTCCAAAATGCTCCGCACCCACTGCCAGACCTCTGGCGTGTCCTTGCAGGAACAGGACCCCTACAACAACGTGATCCGCACAGCCTATGAGGCGATGAGCGCGGTTTTGGGTGGCACTCAGTCGCTGCATACCAATGCCTTGGACGAAGCGATTGCGCTTCCGACCGAGTTCAGCGCCCGCATCGCCCGCAACACGCAGATCATCCTTCAGGAAGAAACCGGTGTGACAAACGTGGTCGATCCGCTGGCTGGGTCGTACTATGTCGAAAGCCTGACGGATCAGTTGATCAATGACGCCTGGGCCTTGATGCAGGAAGTCGAGGAAATGGGCGGTATGACTAAGGCGGTGGCGTCTGGCATGCCTAAGCTTCGGATCGAAGAGTCGGCGGCGAAACGTCAGGCGATGATCGACCGTGGCGACGAAGTCATCGTCGGCGTGAACAAGTACAAGCTTGAGAAAGAAGACCAACTCGACATTCTCGATGTCGACAACGTCGCCGTCCGCGAAAGCCAAATCGCCCGTCTCGAAAAAATGCGGGCTGATCGCGATGAAGCGGTGTGCAGCGCGGCCTTGGCCGAACTGACCCGTCGCTCAAAAGAGGGTGGAAACTTGCTTGAGGCCGCTGTTGAAGCGGCGCGTGCCCGTGCCTCTGTTGGAGAAATCAGCATGGCTATGGAAGAAGAGTTTGGTCGCCACCGTGCCGAAGTGAAAACTTTGGCTGGTGTGTACGGTGCGGCGTATGAAGGCGACGAAGGGTTCGCCGCGATCCAGAAAGACATCGAAGCCTTTGCCACAGAAGAGGGGCGTCGCCCACGGATGCTGGTGGTGAAAATGGGTCAGGACGGTCATGACCGTGGTGCCAAGGTGATTGCGACGGCCTTTGCCGATATCGGTTTTGACGTTGATGTTGGCCCGCTGTTCCAAACTCCGGACGAAGCCGCGCAGGATGCCATCGACAATGATGTTCATGTTGTCGGCATCAGCTCACAAGCTGCTGGGCACAAAACCCTTGCGCCGCAGTTGATCGAAGAGCTGAAGAAACAAGGTGCCGAGGATATTCTGGTGATCTGTGGCGGGGTTATCCCGCAGCAGGACTATGAGTTCCTCAAATCCGCCGGGGTCAAAGCGATCTTTGGGCCGGGGACAAATATTCCTGAGGCTGCGCAGGATATTTTACGTCTGATCCGCGATACCCGTAAGTAAGCGGCACACACCTTAGGCACCACAATCGGCGCGCCCCTGGATACCAAGGGCGCGCCGTTTTTGTTAAGCAGTTTGGGCAGCGTCTTCTGAGCTAGGTGTTGAAAGACGCAGGGCTGCAAAGCCCAAAACGCCAGAGACCAAGGAGCCGAGCAAGACGCCAAGACGCACGTGGTTCATGAGTTCCGGATCGGCAAAGCTGAGCGATCCAATAAACAGAGACATGGTAAAGCCAATACCGGCAAGACAGGCCACGCCGTAGATTTGCGCCCAATTGGCCCCGGCCGGGGGCTGAGCCAGGCGCAGTTTTACCATAAGCCAGGTGACCCCAAAAACGCCGATCTGTTTGCCAAGCACCAAACCAAGGGCGATGCCCAACGGCAGTGGAGCAGCCAGATCGGACAAGCTCAAGCCGGTCAGAACAACACCTGCATTGGCAAAGGCGAAAATCGGAACGATGAGGAATAGAACATAGGGGGCCAAAGCGTGCTCGAGCGAATGCAGTGGAGATTTGCCCCATCTATCCTTTAGCGGGATAAAGAACGCGGTGATGACGCCTGCCAAAGTCGCGTGGACGCCCGATTTCAACACCAAAACCCACATGATCACGCCAAGAAACAAGATCGGCGCAACGCGGTGCACACGGCGTTTATTGAGCCAGAACATCGCCAACATCGGGACGAGAGCCATCAACAAGTAATCGATTTTAAGTTCAGCCGTGTAAAACAGGGCGATGATCAAAATGGCACCGATATCGTCGAGAATGGCGAGTGTCAGAAGAAACACTTTGAGCGAAGAGGGAACACGGTCACCAACCAAGGCCAAAACCCCGAGCGCAAAGGCGATGTCGGTGGCGGCGGGAATAGCCCAGCCAGACGCAGTTGCCGGGTTGCCCCAGTTGAAACCCAAAAAGATCAGCGCCGGAACCACCATGCCGCCAACCGCCGCCATTCCCGGGAGGACCACATCGGAGGGGTTTTTGAGCTTGCCTTCCAAAAGCTCGCGCTTGAGTTCAAGCCCGATTAAGAAGAAAAAGACCGCCATCAACCCGTCATTGATCCACAAGATCAGGGGTTTTTCTAGACCGCTACCGTTCAGGGTCACGGAAAAGATGCTGTTGAGGACACCCTCATATGTTCCCGCTAGACCAGAGTTGGCGACGATTAGTGCCGCCAAAGCAGCCGCCATCAAAAGCAACCCTCCAGAGGCTTCGTGTCGAAAAAAGCGGTCAATTGCGCGTAGCAGCATCGGTCCCTCAGATTTATTGGAAATTTCCTGACAAAATCTGTAGTTTAGAGTTAGGTTTTCAAGGGGAAACCACAGTTTTTGCAGGTTTTCTCCTCGAAACTGGGGCAGTTTGGCGACAAAGGACACAGAATGCTGGAACTCGATCACATTGCCGTCTTGGGCGAGACCCTCGAAGAGGCCGCGGCACATCTTGAGGCGGCGGTGAACTTGCCGCTTTTGCCCGGAGGAAAACACGCCCGCTTTGGGACGCACAACCGTCTCTTGGGGCTCGCGCCGGAGCTATACATGGAGGCGATTGCAATTGATCCGGCGGCGGAACGCCCCAAGGAACCGCGTTGGTTTTGGCTGGATGAGTTTCGTGGACCTGCGCGGTTGGACAAATGGATTTGTCGGGTTGAAGATATTGATGTTGCGTTGGATGCTCTGCCTATGGCGGGACGTCGGGTCGATTTGGAACGTGGTGATTTACGCTGGTCCATGGCGGTTCCAGAGGATGGACAGCAGGCCTTTGACGGGCTGTTTCCGGCATTGATCCAATGGCATAGCGATCTGATGCCGGGGCGGGTTTTGCCTGCGGGCGGGCTAGCGTTAAAGCAACTCACCGTGTCGCATCCGGATGCCGATGCCATGATCGATCTTCTAACCCCGGTTTTACACACGCCACTTGTGACATTTGCGACCGGCAAAGCGGGCCTGACGGCGCGTATCGAAACCCCACAAGGTGAGGTTGATTTGACCTAACCGGCGGGGGTGTTCCAAGCGACATGCAGATGTCTTGCAACCCTGCGCGCGCTCAGGCACAAGATTGCGCGTCGGACCGATCTGTTTTTATTGCGAAAAAACCGCGTAGGATCGCCTGACAGCTGCTTGGTGCTGAGGTAAGGTAGTCTCATGTCGATTTGGTCTCGGATATCACAGGCAGTGGCGGCCCTCGCCTCGGGCGAAGGGCTTTCAGCGGTTTTTGAAAAGCTGCGCAGCCCGCCGGAACGCTCTATCGCCTTTACGATTGCTGTTATTGCCCTGTCTGCGAAAATGGCCAAGGCGGACGGCCTTGTCACCCGCGATGAAGTCACCGCGTTTCGCGAGGTGTTCCACATCGCCGCCGAAGACGAAGAAGGCGCAGCCAAGGTTTTTAATCTTGCACGTCAAGATGTTGCCGGTTTTGAAGACTATGCGCGCCGGATCAAATCCATGTTTGGGTCCGAACCGGGAACCCTGTGCGATTTGATGGAAGGGCTGTTTCACATCGCCATGGCCGATGGCACATATCACCCAGCCGAAGACACGTTTTTGGCCGAGGTTGCAGCGATTTTTGAAATAGATGATCTTCGGTTTCGGACCATGCGGGCGCGTTTTGTCCCCGATGCCAAACCGGACCCATACACGGTCTTGGGGGTGACGTCGGATATGCCAATGGAAGAGATCCGCAAACATTGGCGCATTTTGGTCCGTGAAACCCACCCGGACGTCATGATTGCCCGTGGTGTTCCCGAAGAGGCGGTGAAATTGTCGGAACGGCGGATGCAGGATATCAATGATGCCTGGGCCGAGATTAGCGGGAAAGGGATCTGATGCGGCTTGCCACCTATAATGTCGAATGGTTTGACGCGCTGTTCGACAATCAGGGGCAGCTTTTGAATGACGGCGAGTGGTCGTCGCGGCACAATGTGACCCGCGCCCAACAAATCGAAGCGCTGGGCATGGTGTTTACCGCGCTGGACGCTGATGGCGTCATGATTATTGAGGCCCCGGACACCAATTCGAAACGTTCGACCACCAAGGCGTTGACGACATTTGCCGAGAGTTTCGATTTACGCTGCCGCGAGGTGGTGACCGGTTTTGCAAATGACACGCAGCAAGAGATCGCCTTTCTCTATGATCCCGATGTTTTGACTGTTCGCCATGATCCACAGGGCGCGGGGAATCCGGACGCGCCGGGGTTTGATCAGGTGTTTGAAATTGATTTGGACGTTGATGCCGATCGGGATGAGGTCAGGTTTTCAAAACCGCCGCTTGAACTTGTGGCGACGACAAAAAGTGGAACGTCTTTGCGGCTGATCGGGGCTCATTTGAAATCAAAGGCGCCGCATGGGGCGCGGTCGCGTGACGAGGTCATGCGGATTTCAATCGCCAATCGACGCAAGCAGTTGGCACAGGCTATTTGGCTACGCCGCCGTGTTGAACATCATGTGTCCAAAGGCGACGCGACTATTGTGATGGGCGATCTCAATGATGGCCCTGGTTTGGATGAATACGAAAACCTGTTCGGACGAAGTTCGGTCGAGATTTTGTTGGGGGAAGGGGCACAGGCCCTTTTCGATCCGCATGCGAGCCAAGCTTTGGGAGGGCGTTTGAACGCACACCCGACCACGTCTCGCTTCTACCTCAAGGACAAAAAGCGCTACCTTCAAGCCTTGCTTGACTACATCATGATCTCGCGCGACCTTCGGGCAAAAAATGGGGATTGGTGCATTTGGCATCCGTTTGATGACCCGCGGTGTTGGGCGCTTCCAGAGCTTCGTCAGGCTTTGTTGACCGCTTCGGATCATTTCCCAGTCACATTGGATATCGATCTATAACAGGGTTTCCCCTTACATGCATGGTGTCGGGCACTTATATTAAGGCCATGACACGTTTTGCTACCTCATTGCTCATCGCAAGCCTTGCCGCCGCCCCGTTGGCGGCCCAAGAAAAAGAGGGTCCGTCGCTCATGGAGCAAGGGGCCCAGTTGTTTTTCAAAGGATTGATGGAGGAAATGGAGCCTGCGCTTGATGAACTTGAAGGCATGGCCCAAGAGATGGAGCCGTATCTTGAAAAACTGTCGGCTGAGATGGGGCCGGCTCTCAAGGATTTGATGGACGAGGTCGATGATTGGAGCGCTTATCACCTTCCGGAAAAGCTCCCGAATGGGGATATCATCATGCGCCGAAAATCCGTCGATGACACAGAGTCCAAAGACCCGGATGAGGTCGAACTTTAGGCAGATTCGACAGTGTGACTTTCGGCTTCTAGCGTCTCAGCGAGCGAGTGAAAACGGGCTTCTGTGACTTCGCCATAAAGCGGGGCTGAGTTTTCAGACAGATGCAGGGACAGTTCGCGTTTGGCAGGATTCCACACCAAATGCGCCTCTTCCTTGGTGAGTTTTTCCATCCACAACATCGCCCCTAGGCGCATTGCCTTGCCAAGGATTGCGGCCTCTAACTGATCGTCCTTGTCGAGTAAATCAAACAGTGGCTCAAAATGAGTGCCCTCGGGTTTATTGCGATAGCGATAGAGCAGGGCGATGCCTAAAAACACCCGCTCCGAATGTTTTAGCCCGCCCAAATTTGCACGGGTCGCATTGTCGAAACAAATCTCGGCCCGGTAGTCGGGATGAGCGCGCCAGCTCACATCATGCATCAAACAGGCGGCTTTCATCAATCGCCGACGCGGTGAATCTGCGTCGGGAAACAGCGGTTTTACAAAATCATACAAGCGTTTGCCAAACCCCGGTATTCGCGCGTCCTTGGCCTCGGCAAAGCGGCTTGCTTCGATCAAAGGATCGCGGCGGCGCAGCTCTTCGGACATTTGTTCGTAAAGCATTCCTTCGCGAATGCCGTAGCTGGAAATCGCGATGTCCTTGGGTTTGAAGCGTGATAGAAGCTCTGACAAAACTTCGGCGGCATAGGGGAGAAGGCCCATCCGGGTCGCAGAAATTCCACAGGTTTTTCGCAAATCTTCGGGATTATGTTTGCCAAGGTATTCAATGGTTTGGGCAACCGCCTCCGTATCCATCCGGTATTCGTGTAAAACATGAAGCGGATAATTGCGACGTTCCATATCGACCTTGGCCAAGGCCCGCCAACTGCCGCCGACCAGAAACAAACGGTCGCGCTGTTTGCCCATATGGTCCTTGAGTTCTTTCATGACTTTGCGGATATGCTTTTCGCGCGCCGGTTGGCCGCCTTCGATATCCATGAGTTTGAGTGGACCAAGCGATGAGCTTATCCGACGTCCGACGTCGCCATCATTAATTTCGGCCAATTCCATTGACGATCCGCCAATGTCGCAGATCAATCCATAAGATCCGGGCCAGCCTAAAAGCACACCTTGCGCCGATAGCCGTGCCTCTTCGTCACCGTCGATCACATAGACCTTGAGGCCTGTTTCGGCTTCAATCTGATTCCGAAAGCTTGGGCCATCTTGGGCGTCGCGCATGGCGGCGGTGGCAACCACAGTCAAAGGCGGCAGGTCCATACCATCCGCAAGGCATTGAAAACGCCGCAAAGCAACAAGCGCGCGGGCCTTGCCTTTTGGGTTGAGATGCCCGGTTTCGTTCATGCCAGCGCCAAGGCCGCAGAGAATTTTTTCGTTGAAGAAGTAGGCCGGGCTTCGCGCCGCGCCGTCAAAGACCACCATACGGACCGAGTTTGATCCGATATCGACGACGCCAACCCGGCTAAGGGCGCGGGATTTCGGGTCGTCAAACAGGGGCTGACCGAACTGGGCCCAATCATCCTGCGGAAGGCTGTCTTGCATTGGTTTTGACCCCCGATCTTTTTGCCATATGGCCAGAGGAATGGCCGGGGGTCAATCACTTGAAAGCGTTGGGTTTACTGTGACCTATTGTCCAGAAACAACCCAGAGGTTAGCGGAAGAGTGCCAGAAGGGTCTGAGGCGATTGATTGGCAATCGAAAGGGCCTGGACTGCAAGCTGTTGTTGCACCTGAAGGGCCTGCAATTTGGCCGAGGACTCTTCCATATTTGCGTCGGTCAATGCGCCGATCCCAGCCTTAAGCGTATCGGACATTTTCGATACAAAATCTGCCTGTGTATCAATGCGCCCCTGATCCGAGCCAAAGGCGGCCGAGGCTTCGACGGCAATTTGGATCATGCCCTCGATCCGCCCAAGGGCTTCGTCCGCCCCAGATGCCGTTGAGACATCCAGATCACTCAAATCCTCGAGGCCACCGCCAATCGTATTGCCAGCGTCGGCGTCTAGGCGGTTGATCGCAACCTTGATGGTGTCCGAACCGCTGGTCGAGGAGGAGGACATCGAAATGCTTGAACCAGAGAAGGACAGGGCCAAATCACTGCTGTCGTGGTTGTTGGTATGGGCAAATGTTTGCCACTTCTTGCCAAGCGCATTCACAACATCCGCCATCGTATCCCCTTCGGCGGCAACATAGGTGAGATCACCGGCGGCCATTTCTGCCTGTGTTTCTGCAGAGGCGGCGGTGGAACGATAATCGGCTTGGGTGAAGCTTGAATCGTTGGCGTCGGTACCAAAAACCGAGATCGAAAAGGCGGCACCGGCTTCGGCGGTTAGGCTGCTGGCGTCGATGGTCGCTGTCTGAGTGGCGTTTAGTGTGGCGGTTGCCGCGTCGGCCACATAGGTCCCGCCCGCGGAGGCCACCGACGATGCGGCTGTTGACAGGTCTTGTTTCTTGACATTCATCCTGGTCGTCGAGACACCATTCGAGGAGCGGTCAAGCGATGCCATGATGTTGATGCTGCCGGAATCGGCGGTTGTTTCTTGGTTGATCAAAAGATTTTGGCCGTTGAATTGGGCAGCCTTGGTGATGTCATTGATCTGGGTGGTTAGGGCCTCGATATCCGCTTGGATTTTCGTGCGATCAACGTTTTCCTCTTGAGCGGCAACAATTTTACCTTTCATATCGGTCAAGAGATCGGTGATTGTTTCGGCCCCTTGCCGGGCTACGGCGACAGTTGACTGGCCTAAGCTTAGGTTGTCAGAAATCTTTTTGAAGCCCGCAACATCGGCTTCCATGGTTTTTGAAATCGCCCAAACCGCGGCGTTGTCGCCAGGTCGTGCCACCTTTTTGCCGGTGGAAATTTCGGTCTGTACGTTGCTCATCTCCTTGTTGATGGATTTGAGCGTTTGCAGCGCAACACTTGCGCCATTGTTGGTCAGAATACTCGACATCGGTCTCGCCTCATTTTCAGGTCAAGGCGTTTGCACGCCAGAGCCGCGTCTTTCACGGCTAGTCCAGCGTCTTCTGACGTATGCAGCTCCGAAAATTCGGACTGCGCCACTTGTTACCAAAGTGCAAATTCACACTGTCATGAGGGGATTAACCGGGCTTTAACACTTTGTGGCGCTTGAGGGGTCATATTATGGCCGAAATGGGGCAGAACCCTGTGGACAAGAAAAACCCGACCAAAAGGCCGGGCGTTTCTTTATCTATCTTGTGGATTGATTAATCGCCGTGGGTCAATTTGGGCACGTCTTTTGCCCCTGCGGATCCGCGTCCCGAAAGGGAGGGGTATTCCATAAAGAACTTGTGGCAGTTGAACGGTTTTTCGCCTTCGGGCACCGCATGTCGGGTGAATTTCCCGCTGGGCTCCATGACCCAGCTTTGCGCCGTATCCGCAAGGTTGGCCGCCATGATCTGGCTGACGATCTGAGCCTTGACGGTGGCATTTTCGATTTCCACCCCGGTTTCGATCCGCCGGTTCAAGTTGCGCCCCATCCAATCCGCCGAAGACATAAACACCCGCGCCTTTTTGTGCGGAAGCCCGTGGCCATTGCCAAAACAGACAATGCGCGAATGTTCAAGGAAACGACCAATAACCGATTTGACCCGGATGTTGTCGGATAATCCTTTGATACCGGGGCGCAATCCGCAAATGCCACGCACAACGCAATCAATCCGAACCCCGTCCTGAGACGCCTTGTAAAGCGCATCAATAATGGTTGGCTCGATGAGCGAATTCATCTTGATCCAAATTTGCGCAGGACGGCCAGCGCGGGCATGGGCGGCTTCGGCTTCGATCATCTCGATCATGCCGGATTTCAGCGAATGCGGAGAAATCAGCAGGTTGTCCAACGACGCGGGGCGGGCATAGCCGCTCAGATAGTTGAATATCTTGGCCGCATCGCGCCCCAGCGCGGTGTTGCAGGTGAAAAAGCTGAGATCGGTGTAAATCTTGGCGGTGATCGGGTGGTAGTTGCCGGTGCCCCAATGGGTGTAGGTGACAAGCTTGTCGCCTTCGCGGCGCACCACGCTGGAAATCTTGGCATGGGTTTTCCAATCGAGGAACCCATAGACAACCTGCGCCCCAGCCCGCTCAAGGCGCCGCGATTGGCGGATATTTGCGGCCTCGTCAAAGCGGGCTTTCAGCTCAACCAATGCGGTGACGGACTTGCCGTCTTCGGCGGCCTCACAAAGCGCTTCGACGATGGGGGAGTAATGCGAGGTACGGTAGAGCGTTTGTTTGATCGCGACAACATTTGGGTCCATTGCCGCTTGCCGTAGGAACCGCACCACCATGTCAAAGGTTTCATAGGGGTGATGTAGCAACATGTCCTTTTGTTTGATCGCTTCAAACATGTCGCCATCGTGGTCTTGAACCCGTTCGGGAACCCGCGGTGTAAAGCTCCGCCACAGCAGATCGGGGCGTTCGTCGATTACCAGCTCTTTGGTATCCGTGATCCCGATGAGACCCTCTTGTTCGATGACGTCTTGATCGTTCACATGCAATTCGCGCATGACAATGCCGCGCAATTTGTCCGACGCGCCCGCCGTGATGGTCAAGCGAACAACCTCACCACGACGACGGCGTTTTAGGGCCACCTCAAATTCGCGCACCAAGTCTTCGGCTTCTTCCTCGACCTCGATATCGCTGTCGCGCAACACGCGGAACCCGAAATGGTCGCGGCAGCGGTAACCGGGGAACAAGCCATCAATATGCAAAAGCAACACGTCTTCGAGAAGGATAAAACGGTGTTTGCCGTCCGACGCCGGAAGCTTCATGAAACGGTCGATTTGCGCGGGGATCGGCACAAGCGCCTGAAGGCCCTTTTTGTCTTTGACCCGTTCCAACTGCATCGCGATGCAATAGCCCATGTTGGGAATAAACGGGAACGGATGCGCCGGGTCGATGGCCAAGGGCGACAAAACCGGAAAGACCAGATCCAGAAAGGCGTCAGACAAGAAGGAGATATCATCCTCCATCAGTCCATCACGGTTGACGATCTCGATGCCTTCATTTTCCAACTCTTTGCGCAGGCTGACAAAAACCCGTTGTTGTTTGGCCATGAGGTCGCGGGCGTCTTCGTCTATCAACACCAGTTGCTCGGCCGGGCTTAGGCCATCGGCGGCGGGGGTGGTGTTGCCCGCATGGGCCAATTCCCGAAGACCAGCGACGCGGACGGTGTAAAACTCGTCCAGATTGGTGGCCGAGATCGACAAAAACCGCATCCGCTCAAGCAGAGGAACGCGCGGGTTCTCGGCTTCTTCCAGAACACGCCAATTGAACCCGAGCCAGCTTAGCTCGCGATTGTGAAAGCGGTTGGGGCCGGTAATATCCAATTCGGACAGTATCGCGGCGGCGGGAAGCGGGGATTTGAGAAAGTCAGCTTGAGTCATAGCGCCTTATGCATGTTTGTTTGCAAAGCTTTAATGACATGTGTCAATCACTCAAGCCCTAATACTCGTTGCCCGTTATGTTGCCGTGTTTAAGCCTCGGAACTGTCTTCCATTTCAGCAAGGATTTGGATCGCGAGCGGGCGGTTCACACCTGACGGGCGCGTGAGAGACGCCCGGTCCAACCGATCAACAATAGTACGAGCGGCGTGATAGCTACGTGGCATTTGGCGCAGCAAATAGGGGATAACGTCGCTAGCCGGAACAATCTGACGATCGTCGAATTGTTTGACAAGCAAAGCCGAAAGCAACATGTCGTCGGGCCCGCTTAGCGCTGCGGATTGCGCCGCCATGATGCGGCTTTGCAAGTCAGGCAGGGTCATGTTCCACAGGTTCGGGGACGCCGTTCCGGTAAGCAACAGGGAATGCCCCTGAGCCAAGAGCAAATTGTGCAGATGAAATAAGGCCTCTTCGGCACGCATATTTCCGGCGATCTGATCGACGTTTTCAACACAAATTGGGCCATTCGCCAAATCGGGGATATCGGCATATTCCAAACCCTGTGCGGCCACGATACGCGCACCGGACATTTTGGCCCAAACATGGGCCAGATGTGTTTTACCAGATCCAGCCGGGCCATTTAGCACCATCTTGCGCGAGGGCCAGTTTTCCCAACCTTCAACGAGCGCAACAGCCATGGAATTGGATTCGCTGACAAAAAAGTCTTCTCTCCCCAGCGCCGTAAGAACGGGCAGGGGGATCTGCAATTGCTCGACCAACATTATGATTCCTCGTTTTCCGCCTGACCGCGATACAGAAGGCTGCCCTTATACTGTGACAAAGCAAAGCGCGCCAAGACCCCAATTGCGGCGGCAACCGGAACAGCGACCAACATGCCGACAAATCCAAACAAGGACCCAAAGACAGAGAGAGCCAGCAGCAACCACACCGGGTGTAGGCCGACCGAAGAACCGACAAGGCGAGGGGTGAGAACATTGCCCTCGATCAATTGACCGGATTGGAAAATCGCCCAAACCGCGATGATCGACGGCCAATCCCCCCAGAATTGAAACAGCGCCAACCCAATGGCCAATGCCCCGCCGACCAATGCGCCGACATAGGGAATAAACGTCAGCACACCGGCAATCACGCCAACCACGAGCCCGAATTGCAACCCAACCAGCCACAGGCCAAAGGCATAATAAATACCAAGGATCAGGCAAACAGAGCCCATCCCCCGCACAAAGCCCGACAGAACCCCATCTATTTCACGGGCCAGATAGCGAACGGTTCCGACGTGGTCGCGCGGCAGCAAGGAATCGAGGCGGTCGATCATCCGGTCCCAATCGACAAGCAAATAGACCGCCACCACCGGCGCAATCAGCAATAAGATCGCCAAGTCGATGATCGATTTGGCTGAGTTGAACAGGGTGCCAAGAACCTGGGCCCCTTTTTCTTGGATGATCTGGCCGATTTTCAACAGCGTATCATGTACGATACCGCTATCATCGGTCAGGTAGGGAAAACGTTCGTTCAAAAAAGATTGTAAGTCGGTCAAAAGCTGCGGGGCGGTTTGCGCCAAGGAGATAGCCTGTTGAACCAGGGTCGGAATGACCGCCAGCAACAGGACGGTAAACGTCACAACGCCAATAACGGTGATCACCGCCGTCGCCGCATTGCGCGACAGGCCCATGCGCTCCAAACGATCCGCGACTGGGTCAAGGAAGTACGCGATCGCCCCCCCCAAGACAAAGGGCAGCAGCACATCGCCGAGCAACCACAAAACCAAGGCGGAAATAGCGGACGCGATTCCCCAATATTTAATCTGATCTTTGACGGGCAGGGCCATGGGTGCTCCTTGTTCTCGCTCTACATTGCGTGGAACCGGGGCCGTTTCAAGTGTTCATCCCGCTTTATCGGGCTGTAAAAGCGATAATAGCAGGTGCCGCTCAGCTTCTCCGTGGTTTCCGGTTGAACGCGCCAACTGTTCCAAACCAAGGTGCGCGGCGTAGAACAAACGGGCCTTGGTGCTGTCCCCACCCTCAGAGGTTCTGAGATGCTTGTGCAAAAAGGCAATGCGTAGGGTGTCGACCTCGATCAATGCCGTTTCAACATCTGGGTCCGCCCTTGCCCATTCCCGAATCGCGGGTTCCACGGCGGCCCCGCCAAATCGGGTGGGCGTGTGACTGGCGATGGTGATCAGGGACAGCAACGGGTTTTGATCGGGTGGCAGGTTTTGCAAATCGGCTATGATCGCGTCTGTTGCTTTGTGCTTCCACACGGCCAGCATTGCGGCCTTAAACGCTTGCAAGTCTTTGAAGTGCCAATAAAATGACCCTTTGGTCGTTTTAAGGTCACGGGCTATTGCCTCGGCTCGAAGCGCCGATGGCCCCCCCTGCGACAAGGCGCGGAACCCGGCGGCCAGCCAATCTTCCTGTGACAGTCTTTTTTGCGTCATCACTTTTACCATACGGGTGCGTATTGACTTACCATAGCTATGCGCCCTATCCATACGCAACCGTATGGAGTTGCCGAAATGTCCAAACCCTATTTATGTTTAAGTGCTTTGATGGCCGGAATCGTGGCCGTTCATGTCTTTTTGGGCGGGCCACAATATGCGGAGCCCTTTCTAGACGACCTGTCCACGCCAGACCTGCGCGCAATGTCCCAAGTGTTGTGGCACGCCGTAACCCTTTCGCTCATCTTGGTGGCGCTGGCCTATCTTTGGCTCGGATTTCATCGCAACCCTGCGCTGTTTGTGTTTACATCTGCTCTGCAATTTGGCTGGGCTGGTCTGTTCCTTTTTTACGGAGCAACGCATTTGGGAGAGTTGGCAACACAACCGCAGTGGGTTTTGTTTCTGGGGTTTCCGGCTTCAGCGAGTTGGGCGGAACGGCGGCGGGTGTCTTCTCAACCATAGGGAAAGTTACAGAAAGTTTGATACCAGGCGGTTCAGCTAGGCTATACTGAACCTATGGACTTGCCTGACAAAGATGCCAAACTTTTGGTTCACACGATATTGCAAACAACGGGCGATGCGCTCATGACGGGATGCTTTTCATCCTTCAGCGCCGGTTTCACCTTACCGCAGGTTATCGAAACCTTCGAAAAAAGGCGCGTCGTGACCACGCTTCCGGAGTGGAAAGGTATTTTTGATGATGTGCGCTGGCAATACAGACGGTTGGGTGTGACGCAATTGGTGCGTACATGCCTCGAAGTGAAGCTTCTCTCTCAGGAGAAACTCATATGTACTCATGAAACCCGTTTGATGAACGGCAACCAATTGTTATCAAGACCTTTTCCAGTCTTTTCAGACATGCGCCGCCTTGGTGGGTACTGGAAAATCACAAGAAGCGCATATGCGATCCCTGATAGTCTCGGTTACACCCGTGCGCTAACAGGGCCCCCGGACAAGGAATAATCAACCCGCCCTTGCCAAGCGGCACGGCTTAGCCCAAAACCGCTTGGACACATGTATCAAGGGACATACCGATGCGCCTTTCCCGCTATTTTCTACCGGTCCTCAAGGAAACACCTTCTGAGGCCCAGATCGTCAGCCACCGCTATATGTTGCGCGCCGGCATGATCAAACAATCCAGTGCCGGGATTTATTCCTGGTTGCCGCTGGGCTTTAAGGTTCTCAAAAAGATCGAGAATATTGTGCACGAAGAGCAAGAGCGGGCGGGTCACATCCCAATGCTCATGCCAACGTTGCAATCGGCGGACCTTTGGAAGGAAAGCGGGCGGTATGATGACTATGGCGAAGAGATGCTGCGCATCAATGACCGTCATGGCCGGGATATGCTTTATGGCCCCACCAACGAAGAGCTGATCACCGATATTTTCCGCTCCAACGTGTCGAGCTATAAGGACTTGCCTCTGACGCTTTATCACGTCCAGTGGAAGTTCCGCGATGAAATCCGCCCGCGCTTTGGCGTGATGCGTGGCCGCGAATTCTATATGAAAGACGGCTACAACTTTGACCTCACCAAAGAGGATGCGTTGCACGCCTATAACCGTCATTTGGTGAGCTACCTACGCACCTATGAACGCATGGGCTTGCAAGCGATCCCAATGCGCGCCGACGGTGGCCCAATTGGCGGTGACTATACGCATGAATTCCTTGTTCTTGCCGAAACAGGTGAGTCCGAGGTGTTCTATGACAGCGCCGTAACCGATCTGACCTTTGGTGATCGTGACATTGACTATGATGACGTGGCACAGTGCCAAGGCGTTTTGGAAGAGTTCACCACCAAATACGCCCGCACCGACGAGACCCACGACGAAGCCTTGTTCAATGACGTCCCCGAGGAGCGTCGTCGCACCGCGCGCGGCATCGAAGTTGGTCAGATTTTCTACTTTGGCACCAAGTATTCCGAAGCCATGGGCGCTACGGTTCAAGATAGTGACGGCAAGGCCGTTCCTGTTCATATGGGGTCACATGGTATTGGCGTGTCGCGTCTGTTGGGCGCGATCATTGAGGCCTCGCATGACGACAAGGGCATCATTTGGCCAGAAGGCGTGACGCCGTTCCATTGTGGGATCGTGAACCTGAAATCCGGCGACGACGCGGCCGATGCCGCCTGTGAAGCGATCTACAAATCACTGACCGCCATGGGTCTTGAACCGCTTTATGACGACACCAAAGAGCGGGCCGGGGGCAAGTTCGCCTCGATGGACCTTATTGGTTTGCCATGGCGGATCACCGTTGGCCCACGCGGGTTGAAAAACGGCGTGGTCGAACTGACCTCGCGCCGTACCGGTGAGAGCGAAGAGATGCCGCCAGAAGCCGCAATCGAGCGGATCGCGCAGATCTATGGGAAATCAGCGGTTTAACCCCCTGTTTCCTTAAATACCGAGAATAGCCGCCGTCCCAAAGTTGGGGCGGTGGTTTTTTGTTGATTGTCGGTTTTCGACCTCCACAAAATTGCATCCTGTTTCTGGCTCGGGCATGATCCCCTAAAACGGAGGCAAAGAAGATGCGTGCTTTGATGATGGCGGTGTGTGTCCTCGTTGGTGTTGCGACATTGGCCAATGCAGGGAATTTCGGCAAATATGGTGTCTCTGCTCAGGTTCCGCAGGGGTTTGCCATTCAACCGCCGCCCGGCAATGACGACGGTCGACGATTTGTTGACAAGAACGGGGCCGAAATTCGCGTCTGGGGCGGTTGGCGGATTGAGAGCATTGCAGGTGATGAAGCTGGAATGCGTGATTACTATCAAGAGATTGGCGGCGTTGTGACCTACGATGCACGCGGAAACGGATGGTATGTCTTGTCTGGATACTTTGGACAGTCTATTTTCTACCTAAGGGTCGAAAATGGCCTGACCTGCGGACGAGAAGAGGCCCGCGCTTCGATGGAGTTCGTCTATCCCGAAGACAGCCGCGCCGCTTATGACCCGCTGGTTGGGCCGCTGGCCAAATCCTTGGGTTTTGGTCCGTGCTAGAGGGGCTGGTATGATTTTGCGAAGCCTGGCCTTGGCCGGAGGGTTGACGGGGGCGGCGGGATTGTCGCAATTCCCAGAGTTTTCTCAACAATACATGCAGCGTTTGGGCGGGGCCGTGGATGAATTGAAGGTTATCACCGATCAATATGACCGCGATGCACAATCGGCTGGGCTTGAATTACCGGATTACATTGAGGCGCTGTCTGAGGAAGGGGACTTAAGCAAGACCCAAGCCGGCAACATGCAAGCGCATGTCAATCGGTATCAAACCTTGTCTACGGCGTTGACCTCGCTGCAAGGGGCGGGGCCGTTTATGCGCGCACGTTTGGCGGCGCATATGGCCGATCAAGGGGTTGCGGCGCGCGCCTACGAAGATTTCAAACCTGCAATTCCGGTCACCTTTGAAGGCGCGGTGTTCGCGGGAACCGGATTTTTGGGTGGTTGGCTTGGAGCGAGCGCTTTGTTTGCACTGATGCAAGCCTTCTGGAATTCCGTCACCGGAGTGTTCCGGAGACGGGCCTAGCTAGGGAGCGCAGCAAAATCCATGCATGGATTTTGAAAATTCCGTGCACGGAATTTGGTCTCGCCGGCCTCAAGCGACCGCTTTTACCTCGGCGACAATCCCGTCAACAACCTGTTCCAAAAGGCCGGGATCTTCACACTCGGCCATAACACGGATCAGCGGTTCTGTTCCTGATTTGCGGATCAACAACCGCCCCTTGCCTTGCAGCAGTCCTTCCGCTTCTGAAATCGCCGATTGGACCGACGAGACGTCCAAAGGGGTTTGTCCTTCACCGAAACGCACGTTTTTCAACAGCTGAGGAACCGGTTCAAAATTGCGGGTCAAGGCGGATGCCGGGCGGCCACTGCGCACCATTTCCGCTAGGAATTGCATACCTGCCATCAACCCATCGCCCGTTGTGGCATAGTCGGTCATAACGATATGGCCCGATTGCTCTCCACCAAGGTTCCAGCCGTTTTTCCGCATGGCTTCGACAACATAGCGGTCGCCGACTTGCGTGCGTTCTAGTCGCAGACCTTTGCCCGCGAGGAAACGTTCCAGGCCAAGGTTCGACATGACCGTGGCCACCAAAGCCCCGCCAGAAAGGCGTTCTTCGGCAGCCCAACGTGCGGCCATCAGGGCCATGATCTGATCGCCATCAGCGATTTGGCCCTTTTCATCAATCAGGATGATCCGGTCCGCATCGCCATCCAGGCAAATGCCGACATCCGCACCATTTTCGATCACCGCCGCCGCGGCTTTTTGTGGTTTGGTTGAGCCGCAGCCTTCGTTGATGTTCAAACCGTTTGGCTCGACTCCCAAAGGGATCACCGTTGCGCCAAGTTCCCAGAGAATTTCCGGTGCGGTGCGATAGGCGGCCCCATTGGCGCAATCGACAACAACTTTGATCCCATCCAAGCGCAGGCCCGAGGGGAGGGTGCTTTTGACCCGCTCTTGATACCGCGATCGCCCGTCGTCGATCCGCCGGGCGCGTCCGATGTTTTCGGGATGAGCAGGGCGCACCCCCTCGGTCACCAAGGCTTCGATCTCGGCTTCGACGGTATCAGAGAGTTTAAACCCATCTGGCCCGAAAAACTTGATGCCATTGTCGGCGGCGGGGTTGTGGCTGGCGGAGATCATGATCCCCAAATCAGCCCGCATCGACGGGGTCAAAAGACCGACGGCAGGTGTTGGAACCGGGCCAAGCAGCAGAACATTCATACCGGTCGATGTCAGCCCGGCAGTCAACGCGTTTTCAAACATATAGCCGGAAAGACGCGTGTCTTTGCCAATCACAACCCGGTGCACACCACCGCGTTCGTTGCGAAAATAACGCCCGACGGCGGCCCCTAGCATCAAGGCCATTTCGGCAGTCATAGGATAACTATTGGCGGTGCCGCGCACCCCATCGGTCCCAAAAAGCTTACGTTTCAAATTGTTCTCCCTTCCAAATGGCTTTCCAGACATCAACGGCTTGTGCCGTTTCGGCGACGTCATGGACGCGGAGGATCTGGACCCCTTGGTTCAGAGCGAAAAGTGCGGTGGCAACGGACCCAGGCATTCGCGCAGAGGCCGGAACGACTCCGGTGATTTTGCGAATGAAACCCTTGCGAGACGCCCCAAGAAGGATCGGGCATCCGAGTGCGTGAAACAATGAGATGCCGTTAATCAAGGAAAGGTTGTGCTGAAGGCTTTTGCCAAATCCAATACCCGGATCAACGATGATTTGATCACGCGAAATCCCAAGCTCGGCCAGCATGGAGATCTGGGCATTGAGAAAATCAAACACATCCAACAAGACGCAGTCATAGGTTGGATCGATCTGCATGGCATGCGGTTCGCCTTGGGCATGCATGATGCAAACCGGCAGGTTCTGATCGGCGCAATAGCGCCCAAGCATCCGGTCATAAGTAAAGCCGGACACGTCATTGACAATAGTCGCCCCCGCATGAACGGCGGCTTCGGCAACGCTCGATTTGCGGGTATCAACAGAGATCGGTAAGGGGTGCTCGTGGCGCACGGCGCGAATGACTGGCTCGATCCGGGCTATCTCGGCTTCGGCGGGTACGGTTTCAGCACCAGGGCGGGTGCTTTCGCCACCAATGTCAAAAAGGTCCGCCCCATCGGCAACCATTTGCGATGCATGCTGCAATGCGCGCGCGGGCGAGCTATGAAGCCCGCCGTCGGAAAAGCTATCTGGGGTGACATTTAAAATCCCCATCAAGCGTGGCTGATCCATGCTTATTCCGGCGATGTTAGACCGTGGCGCGCTGATATTGGCAAGCCATTCGGCGGGCACGTCATCAATATGAATTATGGTTTGGCTGTCGTCGTCACGTCGGTGCAAAACCGCGTGGGTGAACCATCCCGATCCCCCGGCGACCGCCAATGCATTGGACGGGCGCGGGATGTCAAAACGGACAAGTGGTCGGTAATACTCGTTCATTCTGCTTCCGTCACTGATCCTTGCCAACTTAGCAAGTCCCTTGCCATGTCGCTAGAACAAGCTGTCGCCCGGGGCAAGGGTGCGGATCGCAACAGGTGCCTCCTCGGGCAAAGCTTCGCCGATGACAACCATTTCGCAGGCATCAATTTCCCCGGCAAACCATGCAGATAGGGCAACGGCGTCTTTTGGTTGAATTTCAGGGCCTTGAACAGAATCCAAAACCACTTTGGACGGGGCCCAAACACAGATTTGATCGTTTTTCATGGCCCAATCAAGTTCGGTCCGGGTTGCAACAACTTTGCAACGCAGATCACGCGCCGCCAGACACCACCCGTTTTGTTCAATTGCCAAAAGGTCGATCCGGCGTTGGGTCATCACATGCCCGGATTGAGGCCGCGCGTTTTCAGGCAGACCAACGCAGAGGATCAACGGCGCTTTGCGCTTTGCCAACACATCAATCCATTCCGGCAGACGCGGATCTTGGATCGCCGCATTTGAGAGATAAACAACCCGCGGGTGGGGCTGTTCTTGGGCAACTTCATCCGCCAGGCTTTCCAAATGATCTGCGACGTCCCGTTTGGCGCGCACGATTTCAACGCCTAGCGCGCCGGGGCCACGGTCAATCTTTTCGATCCGGACGAAGGTGCGGAGCGCTTGTGGTTCAAGTAAAATCCGTTCAGCGATGCGCTCAGCCAGCGTTTCCAGAAGATTTAGCCGTTCGGCTTCCAATTCATGTGCAATGGCTTCAGTGACGCGGTCGTAGGACAAGATGCGATCAACATCGTCGTCGATATGTCCTTTGAAGGGAACAACTTCGACGACAACATTAAAGCGCACCCGTTGGGTTGTACCACGTTCGTCTTGAAAGGCCCCAATTTCGACCTCGACCACATGGTCACGCAGGCTGATGCGGTCGCGCGGTTCTTCTCCGGCGGTGGCAATGGCCCGTTCAGACGGGTGGGCAAAGGCAAGGCGTGTTTCACTGGCCATCGTTCACGGCTCCAAAGGCGTCAGATTTGCGCGGTATACGCGCTACGCCCGGCAAAGGAAACCAGCAGAGGCGGCAGCCAAAGCAGCGACAGCGACACAGTTAGGGTTTGTAAAAAAGATGAACACCAATTTTTGCAGTGCGGTCGAATTTACGTGACCAATTCGGGCTTACGGCGGTGGTGTGGTAATAGGTGGCCCCGTTTGTCAACTGACGCGGGGCACCGTCCAACATAGCCTTAGCCACTTTGCCAACACGTTCCCATGAGGCGGGTTCGTGAATGTTTTCGGGGCGGCCATCACAGGTATAGGTGAACTGACAGGCGTATTTGCGCCCGGTCCCTTGATTGATCACACTGCAGACCGAGTTTGGAAACTTCTTGCTTTCAACGCGGTTGAGGATCACTTCGGCAACGGCAAATTGCCCTTTGACCGTTTCACCGCGGGCCTCAAAATACAAAGCTTCGGAAAGACAGCGCCATTCGCGTCCACCATTGGCGCGGGGTTGCGATGCCAGCCAAACCTTATTGTATCGTACATTTGACCCGCCGGGCAAAGACACCGGTGTTGCTTGGGGGATCACAGTGACGAGTTTGGTCAGATGGGCCGCATTGGCGTTGCTTAGGGCGCGCTGCTCCATCGACATCAAGCGTTTTGCTTTGCCATGGGTGCTATCGGCAGAGGCCGGTTGGCTGGCGAAAACGCTGGCCCCAACAATGGCGGCAACAAGGCTCAAGCATCTGATCATTGACTGTCTCAACTCTGTTCGACTTCTCAGGCAAGGGACTCATCCCCTCGCAAACCCGGCTTACATACAAAATTACGCAAATTGCGTAAACCCGGCCAGATTTAGGGGGGGCTGCCTAAAAAATCAGCTGATTTTGTCGGTGATCGCTAATTGTGCTGCCGCCAGACGGGCGACGGGGACACGAAAGGGAGAGCAACTCACATAGTCCATTCCAACGGCGCGGCAAAAGGCGATCGAGGCGGGGTTGCCGCCGTGTTCACCACAGATCGACAGGGTCACATCCTTTTGAACCATGCGCGCGCGTTCCGCCCCAATGGCCAACAATTCGCCGACGCCTTCGATGTCAAGAACATGGAACGGGTCTTCGTTAAAGACACCTTGTTGTACATAGTCCGACATAAAGCGCCCGGCATCATCGCGGGACAACCCATAGGTCATTTGCGTCAAATCGTTGGTGCCAAATGATAAAAACTGAGAATGTGGAACAATGTCACCGGCACGCAAACAGGCGCGCGGCGTTTCCACCATGACGCCAAGCCGATAGGTGAACTCTTCGCCGCGTTCCGCCCGGACGGCTGCTGCGACCGCATCAATGCGCGAGCGGATCAATTCAACCTCGCGTTTGGCGGACACCAGCGGCAACATAATTTCCGGGACAACCGGCTCGCCAACGGCGGATGTATCCAGCGTCGCCTCAAAAATTGCCCGCGCTTGCATGTCATAAATCTCGGGCAAGGTGATTCCCAAGCGCACGCCGCGCAAACCCAACATTGGGTTGTATTCCCCCAAAGCTTCTACGCGTCGTGTCACATCGGACACAGGTAGGTCGAGCGCCTCGGCCAAATCCCGCAATCCGGCCCGATCCGAGGGCAGGAATTCGTGCAAGGGCGGATCAAACAGACGGATGACTACCGGCAGTCCTTCCATGATCCGAAAGAGTTCCGAAAAATCGGCACGCTGCATCGGCAGCAAAATTGCCAAAGCGGCCTGCCGGTCCTCAGGGGTGTCGGCAAAGATCATCTCACGCATGGGCGTGATGCGATCCGCCTCAAAGAACATGTGTTCTGTCCGGCAGAGCCCAATGCCCTGCGCCGCAAAATTGCGGGCGGTGGCCGCATCGGCCGGGGTGTCGGCATTGGCGCGAATGGAAATATCGCGCTCACCATCGGCCCATGTCATCAACGTTTGGAACGCATCGTCCAACGTGGCCTCAACCGTTGCCGGTGCCCCGGCGAGAATTTGGCCATTGGTGCCATCAAGGGTGATAGTATCGCCTTCGCGAAACACCTTGCCATTTGCCCCGGTGATGGTTTTGCGCTTTTGGTTGAGCTTCATCCGCGCCGCGCCAACCACACAAGGGGTCCCAAGCCCGCGCCCAATAACGGCGGCGTGGCTTGTCATACCGCCCCGTTCGGTCAAAACTCCGGCGGCTGCATGCATGCCTCGGATGTCCTCGGGCGAGGTTTCGCGACGCACCAGAATACAGGGTTCGTTGCGCGCAAGGCTGGCCTGCGCTTCGGCGGCGGAGAAAACGATCCGGCCAGTGGCGGCACCGGGGGAGGCGGCAATGCCAATTCCAATCACATCGCGCGGGGCGTCCGGCGCGATCTGGCGGTGCAACAACTCCGAAATGGCGCGCGGTTCAATCCGCATTACCGCTTCTTGCCGCGGGATGATCCCATCTTCGGCCAAACGCACTGCGATACGGACTGCGGCGCGCGGAGACCGGTGGACACGGACGCCATCCAGAATATGCACCTCACCGCCGACAAGCGTAAATTCGATCTGCATTTCTTCGCGCAGCTTGCGTCGCATCAGTTCGGCATGTTCTTGCAAACGCGCGAAAATCTCAGGCTCGGCCTCTTCAAGAGACGGGCCGCGCGGGTCGCAGACGAGGTAAAGGCTCTCGCTTTCCTGTTGCAGGGCTTCGCGCCCTTGGCTTTGGCTTAGATAGCGCCCCGTGACTTGTGGCAACCCGGTATCAGAATTGACCAGCTGCAAGACCCCGGACCCACATTCGCCCTGACCAAGCCCCAAGGCCATCTCTTGGACAACCAAACCAAGGCCCGCATCAAGCGGCGCGCCTTTGGCTTGTCTCAAGAGCCGCGCGGTGGTGCCTTCCCATGCGCGGGCCATCGAGCGTAACACTTCAGAAAGTTGTACGGCCGGATCCTGAGGAAAGGGCTCTTCGGCCTCGTCTTCATAGGCGCGTAGGGCTTCGGTCAATCCATCGACGCCAGTCGCTGCAATCTCTTCAAACATGTCCGGGTCAAGCCGGGCCACATGGATCGCAAAGCTTTGGACAAACCGAAAATACAGTTCAGCAGCAGCATCCACCCCAAGGCTGGCCGAAAGGAGGACCATGCGCGCATCGTTCATTCCGATATTCAGAATCGCGCCGGGGCCGCCCCAATCAGGGTCTTCGGACGACGGGCGCACACAAAGCAAGGCGCTGTCGCCAAAACCGGCGACCAAGGCCTGCATATCGGGCATATCGCCACCGGCGATTTTATGAACCATGTCAAAGGAAAGGGACACTGTGCGTGGGACAGGTAGATCCAGCCGTAAAAGCCGCTGCAGGCATTTGGCCCGTCCGCCATGGGTTGGCGTTGCCATTGGCGCGGTGGCGGTGATCAAGGTCACATCGGGGTTTTGGTCGTCTGGTTTCTGCACTGCGGCACCTTTTTCTTGCCGGGCAGCATAGGGGGGCTGGGCGCTCTGGCAAGCGGGTTTAACGAAACGTTAACGTCGCAGGGGGGGCACGCGGTCGGCATTTGCCATCTGATACCGCAATTTTGCCTAACAAACAAAGAACGGGCGGCTTTGGATCAGCCGCCCGTTTTTAGGGCCTAGACCCTAATCTTTTGTCACCGAAGAAGGTTAGCTTCACCTTATTCCCAGCAGCTTACCAAAACAGTGGTATCCGCAGCCAGAGCGGTTAAATCTTCGGGCGCCATAATGCTTGCACCGCTATTGGACACGGCGCGCACACCATTGGCATTCATGAAGGACAGCAATTCGTCGGTCTTGGCGGCAAAGCTGACATCCTCGGGTAGGCGGCGGTTGCCGGTGTCCCCCTTGGTTTGCATCATGCCAACGACAAGGCCACCGGCATCAAAAACCGGGCCACCGGCGTCACCGGGCAATGAGGCAAGCGCCAGACGCACCAACTCATCTTCACCGGCCAAACCTTGCAGGTCTTCCAAGGTGCCAAAGGTCAGGGTCGGCGCGCTTAGGCGTCCGCCAAAGCTATAACCGGCCACGGCAATTTCAGATTGCAATCGCGGAGCATCAGAGCGGAACGACGCAACACGACGCGGAGCAAGGCTTTGCGCCGGGCGTAGAACTGCCACCCCCAAGGTGTCATCGCTTGCGATCAGTTTGGCATCAAAGACACCATCCAATGTGACCCGCGAACACCCTGCTACGGTTGCCGCGCTGGTGAGAACAGTGCCGCGATTGTCGACGAAAAAGCCCGAAGCGTTTTCGCGCGGTGTACGCACCTTGAGACCTGAAACGAGATCAACCGCCTGACCGGCATCGGTCACGGCGGCCGGGTCCAACACGCCTGCGGTGCGTTCCCAGCTGTCTTGCATCAAGCCCAGAACACGGGTGCGACGCTCTTCATCGCCGGTCGGCCAGATCAGAGTAAAGCCCTTGATCTCACCATTTCTAAGACCAACTTCGGTGTGGCTGGTGATGCGGGCGTTTTCACCCGTTAGCAAAAAGCCGTTTTTGTCCCGCTTGCGGGTGCCATCCAGCGGCACGATCTCAAGCGTTTGCATGATCTCGTAAAGACCATTCATGGTTTTGCGATCGCCCGGTTGGCTGATCAACAGGACCTGCGCCCCGTCAACAACTCCGGTGCCATCCAAAAGCGCAAAGGGCGCTTCGTAGCGATCAAAGGCAACCGCCCCCAACGGCAGCTGCATAGAGATACCGGCGCGCGGGTCGTTGAATTGGGCCATGCCCATGCCGTCGAGAATGGCGTTATATTGACGGAGCAATTCGGCGCGTTGCAACGTAGTGAGGATGCCGGTCTTTTCATAACCGTTCTGAACCTGCCAGTCGCCCATGGCGCGGCGGGTTCCCCGGCCATAGGCCCCATCAATGGCTGCGGTATAGACACCGGCCCATTTCATCGCGATCTGAAGGTCTTTACGCTCGTCTCGTGTCAGTTTCGCTTCGCTGGCGCGGGCCTGACGCGGCGTTTCTTCGACGATTTCCGGCTCTGGCTCTGGTTCGGGGGCAGGGGTCGCCTCGGCGACTGGAACCTCTGGTGTCGCCGTTTCTGCGATTGGCTCTGGTGCAGGTTGCGCCACTACCGGATCCGGGCGTGGATTGAGGTCAGACAACACCTGTGCCCCAACCGGCCAAAACTGCCGCCCATAGGCGCGTGGCACTTCGATATAGGCGTCACTGGGGATCAATCCGCGGCGCTGAAGGTTTTGCAACACCGATTGCGCCTGATCGCGGCTATAGGGGCCAAGGGCTACACCATACCATCCGCCACCAAGCGAAAAACCGTTCACGTCCGGCAAGGCACCGGAGTATGAGTCAACACTTTGCTGGGCACCATTCAAAGAGGTGCGCGCTTCGATTTGGATAAAGACGGCATCTTCCTGAGCTAGCGCTACGCCCGCCGTTAGCATCAGCGCCGCCAGCCCACCAATCAAACTTTTCTTCATACGCAATTTCGACCTCGGGTCACAATCATTGTCCTGTCCATTTAGGCATTCTTAGCAGAAGCTTGCCCGGTTGCACGTCAAAAGTGGCATGTATCCTTGACCCAGAGTTGACCCCAGCCGCCAGCGCGCCTAATCAGGCGGCACGTATGGACGCTCCTAGAGACCGGGAATGATGTGATGGCCGAGACTTTGCCCAAACCAAGAAGCTTTCAGGAGATCATCCTGCGCCTCCAAACCTACTGGGCGTCAAAAGGTTGTGCGATTCTGCAACCTTACGACATGGAAGTTGGGGCAGGGACCTTCCATCCCGCGACCACCTTGCGCTCGCTCGGGACCAAGGCTTGGACGGCGGCTTATGTGCAACCGTCACGGCGCCCAACCGATGGTCGCTACGGTGAGAATCCGAACCGCCTACAGCATTATTACCAGTATCAGGTGATCATCAAACCAAGCCCGCCCGATTTGCAGGCGCTTTACCTTGGCTCTCTCAAGGCAATCGGCATCGATATGGCGCTGCATGATGTGCGCTTTGTCGAAGACGATTGGGAAAGCCCAACGCTCGGTGCTTGGGGTCTTGGCTGGGAAGTTTGGTGTGACGGTATGGAAGTCAGCCAGTTCACCTATTTTCAACAGGTCGGCGGCCATGATTGCACGCCGGTCTCGGGCGAGCTGACCTATGGTCTGGAACGTTTGGCGATGTATGTTCTGGGTGTTGATCACGTCATGGACATGCCGTTCAACGATCCACAATCACCAAGCCCACTGACCTACGGCGATGTGTTCAAACAGACTGAACAGGAATATTCGCGCTGGAACTTTGATGTGGCCGACACCGATGTGTTGCTGCGCCACTTTGAAGAGGCCGAGGCCGAATGCGCCAACATCATCGCCCAAGAACATGATGATCCCAAAACCGGCAAGCGCATCATCATGGTGCACCCGGCCTATGATCAGGCGATCAAAGCCTCCCATATCTTCAACCTGCTCGATGCGCGTGGCGTGATCTCGGTCACCGAACGTCAGGGCTATATCGGCCGTGTGCGGGCGCTCACCAAAATGTGCGCCGACGCCTTTGTGCTCACCGAAGCTGGTGGTTTCTCGGGGGGGCATGCGGCGTGAACGCAGGCAAACTCATTGGTGGGGGTATCGTTGTGAGTGCTTTGATTTTCGGTGCCGTTGTCTACTATATGCAAGTCTATCACTACTACGACGAAGTGAAGGCCAGCGGCACTAGCGACGTGCAAATGACGGTCATGGCCTCGGGCGAAGCCGAACCCATCCTGTACAACGATTTCAAAGCCATCGACGCCGAAAGCTCGCCTATTCGCTATCGCGCCTGTTTCACCACGCCGATGTCGTTTCCGATGCTGACCGAAACCTATGAAAACTACGAGGGTGCGGCTCCGAAAAACGCGCCCGATTGGTTTGACTGTTTTGATGCCGCCGCCATTGGGGCCGAGATCGAAGCCGGTACCGCGCTGGTCTTTGTCGGACAGCGCAATTTTGAATGGGGCATCGACCGTGTGGTTGCCATCACCGATGATGGGCGCGGCTATGTCTGGCACGAGATTAATCAATGTGGTGACAAAGCCTATGACGGCTCGCCACTGGGCAAAGATTGCCCGCCCCGAGATGAGGACTAACCGATGCCCGATTTGCTGATCGAACTGTTTTCCGAAGAAATCCCCGCGCGTATGCAAGGCAAGGCCGCGGCGGATTTGCAGAAACTGGTGACCGACGGACTGGTCGAGGCCGGTCTGACCTATGCGGGAGCACGGGCCTTTTCGACGCCGCGCCGGTTGACCTTGGCGCTTGATGGTTTGTTAGCCCAGTCGCCCACACAACGCGAAGAGCGTCGCGGCCCCAAGGTTGGTGCGCCGGACAAAGCACTCGAAGGGTTTATGCGTGGCGCAGGCGTCACCCGTGATCAGCTCGAAGAGCGTGAGGACAAAAAAGGTAGCTTTTATTACGCCACCGTGGTGACCGAAGGCCGCCCGGCGGCTGAGATTGTCGCCGAGGTTTTGGAAAAAACCATCCGCAATTTCCCATGGCCGAAATCCATGCGTTGGGGGGCGGGCGCGCTGCGCTGGGTGCGTCCATTGCATTCGATCCTGTGCATCTTGGTCGATGACGCGGGGGCCGAAGTTGTTCCGCTTGACGTTGATGGCATCAAGGCGGGGCAAACCACCCAAGGGCACCGTTTCTTGGGCGGTGACCCTTTTGAGGTCACCTCGTTTGAAGATTACGAAACCCGTCTCAAGCGCAACTTTGTTGTGCTGTCTGCCGATGAGCGCGCCGATGCGATCTGGAATGACGCCACCAATGCCGCCTTTGCGCTGGGCCTTGAAGTTGTTGAAGACAAAGGTCTTTTGCGCGAAGTCGCCGGTTTGGTCGAATGGCCGGTTGTGTTGATGGGTGACATTGATGACGAGTTTTTGGAGCTGCCGCCAGAGGTGCTCCAGACGTCAATGAAAGAGCACCAAAAGTTTTTCTCGGTACGCAACCCCAAGACCGAGCGCATCGAAAAATGGATCACCGTGTCCAACATCGAAACCGCCGACAATGGCGCGACGATCCTTGCCGGGAACCAAAAGGTTTTGGCGGCGCGTTTGGCGGATGCGAAATTCTTCTGGGAAAACGACCTGCGCGTGGCGCAACGTGAAGGGCTGTCTGCCTGGACAGACCGGTTGTCCAACGTGACCTTCCACCGTGAATTGGGCTCTCAGGCAGAGCGTATCGATCGCATCGCCGCCTTGGCGCGCGAGATTGCGCCCGCAGTGGGTGCAGATGCCGAACTGGCCGAGCAAGCCGCGCGTGTTGCCAAAGCCGATCTCAGCTCGGAAATGGTCTATGAATTCCCCGAACTTCAGGGGCTTATGGGGCGGTATTATGCTGAGGCTGCCGGTCTCGACACCTCGGTCGCCGCTGCCTGTGAGGAACATTATTCCCCGCTTGGCCCCTCTGACGACGTGCCCACCGCGCCAGTCTCGGTCGCTGTGGCCTTGGCCGATAAGCTCGATACGGTTTTCGGTTTTTGGCTAATCTCTGAGTTGCCAACCGGTTCGAAAGACCCTTATGCGCTTAGGCGTGCTGTGCTGGGGGTCACGCGGCTAATATCAGAAAACAAAGCACGCTTGTCGTTGATGAAACTAGCGGCATTTTGGTCGTCGCAAAGGTTTGAGTGGTACTATAGTTCCTTGCCCACAGGCTTATTGTCCGAAGCTGCGTTGGTTCGCAAACTTGAGGATGAGGAAGAGAAAAACGGAAAACTGTTTTCTAAGATTTCTTTTGCTTTGTTGGCGAAAGCGAACAAGAAAGAGGCTTCCGATCTGAGGCTTCAGGACTTTGATACTGAAGCGGCATGGGATGATGATATTTATTTCGTACCAAACGCATTCGATGCTCCATTTGGGCATGTAGAAAAACACGATTGGGAAGATCTGAATAGCGATGGAGTTAAGCTGTTCTGCGCCTACCGTCCAATTGCAGACCATTTACTTTCATTCGTTCACGAAAGGCTTAAAGTTTACCTGCGCGATGAAGGCATCCAATTTGATATTGTCGACGCCAGCGTCGGAATGGCTGGAAGCGATGACTTGTTGAAAGTGATTTCTGCTTGTAACGAGCTGGCGGCGTTTATGAAAACCGATGATGGGGAAAACCTTGTCCAGGGGTTCAAGCGCGCCAATAACATCCTGTCTCAGGCCGAGGAAAAGGATGGGGTGGAATATTCCTTTGGCGCGGATGTGAAATTTGCCGAGGAAGACAGCGAAAAGGCGCTCTTTGCGGCGCTGGACGCGGCTGAGGCCAAGATCACCCCAGCGATGCAGAGCGAAGATTTCGCCGCAGCGATGGAGGCCATGGCCTCGCTTCGTGCGCCGATTGACGCGTTTTTTGAAGCTGTTCAGGTCAATTCAGACAACGCCATCGTGCGCCGCAATCGTTTGAACCTCTTGTCACGCATCCGCACGATTTGTTCGCAGGTTGCGGACATGACAAAGCTTGAAGGGTAAAACACGGCTCGGGGTTTTCTAGGGCTGGTGGGGTAAAACCCCACCCTACGGATTTTTGAAAGGGCGGGGTTTTATCCCCGCCCTTTGGTGTTTTGGAGGCGTTTACCCACGCATTGCGTGATGTAACAGGATCGGCACCGCCAAATCCTCTTCATCCGACAGATGGCGGTTCAAAAAGCCGGCGATCCCGTCAACGGTTTCCCGAAGTTTTCCGGCCTCGTCAAACATCTGTGCGGGCTCTAGCGTTGCAAGCTGCACGATCCGATTTCCGGTCCGATTGAACTGATCCAAAAGCCCATCCAAAGCATCGTGATCCGCTTCTAACATCTCAAGCCCACGGGCAAAGCGCGGATCGGCGGCCTCCAACTCTGGAAAGAACGCGCGATCCTCCCAAGAATGATGGCCATGCAGGTTGTTGAACAACAGGTTGCCGAAATGCGCCAACCGGGCCGCATAGGTGCGATCTTCTAGCGCGTGCTCCAAGTAATCTTGCGTATCTTGCAAGATTTGCCCGGTCAGCCCGCGAAACATTTGGTGGGCTCCCATCCAGTTTTGAATGGAGCGTGCGAAATTCGGATGCTCTTGCCAGCCATCGCGTGGCAATATCCGCAGCAAAGCCTGCATCTCATCAGGCAGGCCCTGCCGTGTGGTGATGTCATATTGGGTCATGGCATCCAGATAGGCGTTCGTTATAATATAACAAACGTCGCTGGGCGCACAGTGATGGCGCGTAGCTGCTCAGCGCAGGCGCAGCAAACCCATCAAGGCGCGCCATTGCCCTAGGGCAAGACCGGCCAAGATCATGACAAGCGCGATGTAGAACCTAACGGGGAGGTCTTCGCCCAAGAGCCAAGCGCCATAGATCATCGCCCAGATTGGCACCTGATAATTGACCAATGTCATAAACACCGACCCCGCGCTTTGGATAACCCGGATGCGCAACAGGTTCATCGCAGCGGTTTGCATAAGGCCGAGCATCAAGATCGCGCCGCCGGGGCGGATGCCTTGCCAATCTGGCACGCCTTCGACCCATAACATCAAGGGGATCAACACCACTGCGCCAACAGCCAAGGTGAGAGCCGTCAAAGTGAGGGGCGCGACGGGCGGGCATTTGCGGGTGAGGATTGAGGACACCGAATAACAGAGTGCTGCTGCGAGACAGGCGAGTTGCGCCAAGGGGGCGGTGGATTGACCAAGCTCTAACAAGCCTGGGCCAATCAGGATCAAAGCACCGCAAAAGCCAAGGGCAACGCCCACCGCTCGGCGCGGGATCATCCGTTCATCACCCCAGAAATGCGCCAAAACCAAAACCATCAAGGGGATCGTGGCCATGGCCAAGCCGCCAAAGCTCGATGGAACATGTTGCAAGCCCCAGCTCAGAAGCAAAAACGGAACGGCAGTGCTGAGCAAACCCAAAGTGATGATAGAGCGCCACAGGCCGGGTTGTGGTGCGGGAAGGCCCTGACCGGCCAAAGGCATCGCGATCAGCAACACCAGCGCGCCAAGGCTTGTGCGCGCCGTGGCAACGGTGATTGGCCCATACCCTTCGAGCGCCACCGACATGAACATGAAGGCACTGCCCCAAACGAGGGCGAGAATGCAGATAGAGAGCCAGTCGGTGCGTGTCGCGGTGTCGGTCATTGGGCCTCAAAATGTTCATTTATTGCGATACGCCAGATGTCGTGCGCGACCTTGGGAGTGGAGCTGCGTTCCATGTGTCCGATTGCGCTCTTCTGGCTGCGAGTAAGCTTTTTGAAATCCGTTGGCCAACGCGCCAAGGACCTTCGAAACAGCTCCAAGGCTTCTTGGCTGTTGCCAAGTTCGGCATGTGCGATGGCGCGGGATCTCAATACCTTGTTTTTGCCCTTGGCTCTCTTGTGACCCGCGGGCGGGAGGACGTAATGAACGATCTTCGCTGTGGCATCGCTGCGATCACAGTAGTCCAAGCGTTCTTTGGGAGGCAGCTTAAGGTTGGAGCAATTCGTGCCGAACCAAGCAAACTGGGCCAAGTAAAGCCAAAGACCTAGGAAACCGATAGGGAACGAATATAAAATCAATTTGGCAAGCTTGTCAGCGTGCTGCTCACGATCGCGTTCTGAATACATTTGGCACCTCCACAAAACAAAAAAGGGTGCCCCAATATCTAGGGCACCCCTTGTTTGACTAGGTTACGGTTCAAACCGCAAGGCGCTTAGTTGCGCTCTTTGTCAACCATTTTGCCAGCAGAGATCCACGGCATCATGCCGCGCAGTTTTTCGCCGGTGGCTTCGATCTGGTGCTCGTCGTTGTGACGGCGGGCGGCTTTGATGGTTGGCTGACCAACCGCATTTTCCAGCATGAAGTCGCGTACGAATTTGCCGTCCTGAATATCGGTCAGAACGTCTTTCATGCGGGCTTTGGTTTCGTCATAATTGAGGATACGTGGGCCGGTGACATACTGGCCGTATTCCGCAGTGTTGGAGATCGAGTAATCCATGTTGGCGATGCCGCCTTCATAGATCAGGTCAACGATCAGCTTCACTTCGTGCAGGCATTCGAAATAGGCCATCTCAGGGGCGTAACCCGCTTCGACGAGTGTTTCGAAACCACAGCGGATCAGTTCAACCAGACCGCCGCACAGAACCGCTTGTTCGCCGAACAGATCGGTTTCACATTCTTCGCGGAAGTTGGTTTCGATGATGCCCGAGCGGCCGCCACCGATGGCGGAGCAATAGGACAGGCCGATTTCCAGCGCTTTGCCGGTTGCGTCGCGATCAACCGCAACAAGGCAAGGCACGCCGCCGCCTTTGGTGTATTCGCCGCGCACGGTGTGACCGGGGCCTTTGGGGGCCATCATGATCACGTCGATGCCTTCTTTGGGCTCGATCAGACCAAAGTGGACGTTCAGGCCGTGGGCGAATGCGATGGCAGCGCCTTCACGGATGTTGTCGTGAACGTATTTCTTGTAGGTTTCGGCCTGCAATTCGTCGGGCATTGTGAACATGATCACATCGGCCCAAGCGGCGGCTTCGGCGATACCCATGGTCTTAAGGCCTTCGCCTTCGGCTTTTGCAATCGAAGGGGAGCCTTCGCGCAGCGCAACAACAAGGTTCTTCGCGCCACTGTCGCGCAGGTTCAGCGCGTGGGCGTGGCCTTGCGAGCCGTAGCCTAGAATGGCAACTTTTTTGTCTTTGATGATGTTCACGTCGCAATCGCGGTCGTAGTAAACGCGCATGATAATCTTCCTTGTCAGCGTGTTGATGTTTGGTTGAGGGTCACAATAGGGGTTTTGCGCCGGTGAAAACAGCAAAACACACAGGGTTTCAATCTAAATCGGAGTTTTCATGCGCCATATTCGGTGATATGTGGGATTTCATGCTTGATGACACCGATCGGCGCATTCTGCGCTACTATCAATCCGATCCCGAAGCCCCCGCCGCACGGTTGGCCGAATCCGCCGGTGTGACGGCCACGACGCTATCGCGCAGGTTGGATCGGATGCGCGACACCGGTGTTCTCAAGGGCGTGCGCAATGTCATCAACTGGCCTGCGCTTGGCTATGAGGTCGAGGTCTCCTTGCGCGTCACGCTAGATAAAACCGAGGCCCGTGCCTTTGATGAATTTATCCCGGCGGCGCGTCTTGTGCCCGAAGTCATTGAAATTCAAACCTTCCTCGGACAGGTTGATGTTCGTCTGTCGGTGATTGCCCGCGACATGGCGCATTACCAGCAGCTCTATCGCGACCAACTTTTGGTGCTTCCCCATATCAATGACATCGAAGCCCTGATGCAGGTTGCCCGCGTCAAAGGGCAAGAGGCGCTGCCGATATGACAAAGCCCAGTTTTTCAGGCGATTGGAAAGGCGGCTTCGGTTCCACCCTCCCAATTGGGCACATATTGCGCCATGAGCATGGTCGTAGTTGGACCCGTTTTCATGCGCTCCCCGGTTCAAAGCGCTACGCAGACACGACGCAAGACCAGCATGTTATTCTTAAACGTGCCGAAGCGTTGTCCAATGATCTCTTTGATGGCTGCGCAGATTTGTGGCTAGTGTCTGTTGTGTTTCTGTTCGGGACAGACGCACCTAAGACGATCACTCTGGCCAACGATACCCTTGTCCTTGAGTTGCAATCCTGTGCCTCTCCGACGGCAGACACTTTTGACGATGACGTAACCAGTATCGGCATTTACGCCAAAACGGTGGATCTGAATTGTCAGGGGCTGCGGCTTCTTTGGCGTGAAATTGCAGAGGACGTCAAAAGAGCACTGCTATTCGATCCGGTTAGCCACAGAGTATTTGCGCCCTACGATGGAGGGTTTGACCTTTTCCTAGAATCGGGCGCGCCCAAAAGGGATTTCGAAGCCAAGTTCCCTGATTGGATGCCAAACACGGGGGGCAATTGTGGTTGATCTTGATGACATTGATCGCGCATTGATCCGGGCATTGGCCGAAGACGCGACGCGCAACGCCGGAGCCTTGGGACGTGACCTTGGTCTGTCGCAACCGGCCTGTTGGCGACGGATTAAACGCCTTAAAGAGGCGGGGGTGTTTCGCGGCACCCGGCTTGAGGTTGATGCCGCCGCTTTGGGGTTTGGCGTCACGGTGTTTTTGGGGGTGAAACTTGCCACCAAGGGGCGCGTGTCTTTGGAAGACTTTGAACGCGCTGTCACCGCGATCCCCGAGGTGCAGACCGTGGAACACGTCCTTGGCCTCTATGATTATCGCTTGCGCGTTGTCGCTCGTGATATTTCCGATTTCGAACGGGTGCTGCGCCGCCGAGTGATGACCTTACCGGGTTTGGGCAATGTTGAGGCAAATGTGCTGTTGTCCGAAGAACGCCGCCCCGGACCAATCTGAGCTGCTTGGGTAACTGTGTTGAAATAGATTGAGAGTATTGGAGATGGTACATCCGTCCCGATCAACTTTGGAAGCCAAGCCTTCACCTGATCATGCCTTTTATCAGGTGATTCAAGGCGCTTATCGGGCGTTTTCCTGTCAGACGCCCATTGCGACGGGGGGTTGTATCGACTGTTGTATGGAGCCAGAGATCGAAGCCGATTTTCCGATCCCTCCGATTGCTGACCTGCCGGATGACGTTTTGAAACACAAATTGTGGCGTGACTGGGGGCGGTATTCGCATCGGATATGGTTGACGGCATTCTGGGAGGGCTCGGAAAAAGAGTGCGCTTTGGGGTTCTACACCTCGCAAGCACTTTATGACCGTGTTGTTGCTGTGGCACTCGAGGACAAAAGCGCCCCTGAATTGGCGCAAAAGGCGATGGTGGTCTCGGATGTTATCTGTGCCGCCGCAGATTGGGCGACCCACTGATTCATTGCCTGCTTGCGCATCCCGTCCGTGCGAGCGAAGTTGGGAGAAATGAATTCCAACAATAGGCTAAACCATGGCGTTGCTTGACAATGTAGACCCCAACGGGCTCGAAGAATTTTCGGTTGTCTTTACCGACCGCTCCCTCAATCACATGTCCGCCGCCTTCCAACAGGTGATGCGCGACATCTCTGGCATGTTGAAAGAGGTCTACAAGGCGGATGCGGTGGCCTTGGTGCCCGGTGGCGGGACCTTTGGGATGGAAGCGGTGGCCCGTCAATTTGGCCGCAATGCCAATGTTTTGGTGGTGCGCAATGGCTGGTTCTCGTTCCGTTGGAGCCAGATTTTCGATGCCGGTGAATTTGCCGACTCTACCGAAGTGATGAAAGCCCGCCGCACTGGAAATGGCGTTGATGCGCCCTTTGCACCGGCCCCGATCGAAGAGGTCGAGGCTAAGATTGCCGAGTTGAAACCCGATCTGGTTTTTGCTCCGCATGTTGAGACATCCTCTGGGATGATCTTGCCGGACGATTATATCACCCGCATGGCCGCCGCGGCACACGCGGTTGGTGCGTTGATGGTACTCGATTGCATCGCCTCTGGCTGTGCCTGGGTCGACATGCAGGCCACCGGTGTCGATGTGTTGATTTCGGCCCCGCAAAAGGGTTGGTCTTCGACCCCCTGCGCCGGGTTGGTGATGATGTCGGAACGTGCCGTGGCGCGGATGGGCGAAACGGAGTCCGATAGCTTTGCCGTTGATCTCAAGAAGTGGCACAGCATCATGGCGGCCTATGAGGGCGGTGGACATGCCTATCACGCAACCATGCCGACCGAAGGGTTGGTGATGTTTCGCGACGCGATGATCGAGACCCGTGATTATGGGTTTGAAAAGCTGCGTGAGGCGCAGTTTGAGCTTGGCAATACTGTGCGCGCGATCTTGGCCGACAAAGGTGTCCGTTCGGTCGCGGCAGACGGATTTGGCGCGCCGGGCGTTGTGGTCAGCTATACAAGTGATCCAGAAGTCCAATCCGGGCGTGCCTTTGCGGCGCGGGGGATGCAGATTGCCGCCGGTGTTCCGTTGCAATGCGATGAGGGCGAGGGGTTTTCGACCTTCCGACTTGGCTTGTTCGGCTTAGACAAGCTTTATGACGTGGATGCGACCGTGGCGCGGTTGCGCAACGTATTGGACGAGGTTCTTTAACCCCGCTGGGGGCGTGGCCCGACCGCCGATGGCGACACCCCCCGGAGTTTATTTGGCAAGATGAAGCAAAGGGCTTGGCTTAGCCCTTTGCCCCCAGACCAAGCTGCATCAAGGTTTTGCGAACCGGTTTAACACTATAGAGCGCATTTAGCGCAGCGGCACGGGTGTCGCGCAGCAACGGATTGGACAGCATTGACGTTTTGTTGAGCACGGTGATGCCAGCGACCCGGGCGCGGATATCGGTGATGCGCGCGCGATGATAGGCGTCGAGCATTTTGGTATCTCCCAAAGTGTCCCGGTTGGCGATGGCAAGGTCGCGCAGGGCTGTGATGTCCTTGAGGCTCATATTGAGGCCCTGTGCGCCGATGGGCGGGACAACATGCGCGGCCTCGGCAATAAGAGCGATGCGCTGGCCGTTTAAGTGGGCGGCTTCTTGGGCGATAATCGGCCAGATGGTGCGTTGTGACGCAATTTTCAGCGGGCCAAATAGATGGCAACTGCGTGTTGTCATCGCGTCTTCGAGGTCTTCGTCAGAAAGCGCCATCAAAGCTTCGGCTTTGGGGCCTTCTTCCATCCAAACTACGGCTGAAGATGGTCGACCGTCGAAATCTGGCAGTGGCACGAGGGTGAACGGGCCGCCAGTGCGGTGAATTTCGGTCGACACATTGTCATGAGGAATGGGGTGGGTGACGGCAAAGGCCAACGCCTTTTGACCGAACCGCGTGGTTTTCACATCTATGCCAGCCGCCTTGCGCATCGGCGATTGACGTCCATCGGCGGCGATGACCAAACGGGTGCGCACACGGGTGCCATCGGACAGGCCAACACGCGCCTCGGCTTCGCGGGTGAAAAGCGTGGTTGTGGCGGTGCCGGGGCGAAAATCGACATTGGGAAGCGCGTCAAGTTGCGCAGCCATTTCACGGCGGAGCAGCCAGTTGGGCAGGTTCCAGCCAAAAGGCAAATCCGAAATGTCGGAGGCGTTGAAATCCTTGGTGACCCTTGGTTCCGGCTCGGGTCCGCCCGCATCGACAATCCGCATGGTTTGAAGCGGCATGGCGTGATCGGCCAGGCGAGTCCAAAGACCGGTTTCCTCTAGAAATGCCTGAGCGGGCTGTAAAAATGCCGTGGTGCGCAGATCGGCACCGGCGGTTTCACGATCGGTGACAGGCGGCATTGGGTCAAGGCAAAGCACCGAAAACCCGGCCCGTGCAAAGGTGGCGGTTGCGGTCAGACCGGCAATCCCGCCACCTGAAATTACGATGTCAAAATCCATGGCGGCCTCATCTGTCGTCTTCTTGCCCGATTATGTAGGGCAGGGAGAGGCAAAGTGCCATGCGGCCAATTCGATTTTGACCTAGCCACCGACCATGATGATCAGCAAGGTGATGAAAATCACCGGAACCAAGGCCACTGCAGTCATGGACAGTCCGGCCAGACCAAACAGGGCAGTGTTAACAGCCAAGAGGGCAACAAGCGCCAGCGCGATGAGATAGGCCCATTTTTCCGTGGCGGCGGTTTTGTCTTCGGCGGTGTCGATGGCTGTAGCAGCGGCGTCGGTCATGGGTGTCTCCATTGGTTGAGCCTCTCACCTAGTTGAAAATGCTGCGATGCGGCATTAGCAAAAGGTCGCAGATTCGGTTTTGTGATTAGCTAGGTTAATTGCGCGAGAAACTGATTGAGATTGTCCGTGTGGTGATGAATGTGATCCGCGGGGGCCGCGGTCGGAGCGACATGCACGGTCCGCATGCCCATTGCATGAGGGGCCGCCAAATTCTGTGGATCATCTTCGAACATTGCCGCTGTTTCGGGGGATAAGCCGTCCAAATTGAACACACGTTCAAACGCTTGGGCCTCGGGTTTGGGCGAATAACCGGCATGTTCAACGCCATAGATCGCATCAAAAGCGGCGTCCAATCCGCGGGCTTCTAGGACGCGCACTGCGTAGGGGGCACTCCCATTTGTATACACGATACGGCGGCCGGGGAGATCTTGGATCAGATTGGCCAGATAGGGATCAGGTTCTAACACGTCAAAGGAAATATCGTGTACTTCATGTAGATACCCGTCGGGGTCGATGTCATGATCGCGCATTAACCCGGCAAGCGTTGTGCCGTGGTCGCGCCAATAGTCGCGACGCAGTTGATCTGCCATGGCCTCGTCGACGCCAAGGGCGCGCATCACAAACGCAGTCATTTTGACTTCGATCTGAGGAAACAGCTCTTGGCTTGGCGGATATAGGGTGTTGTCGAGGTCAAACACCCAAGTTCGGATATGATCAAAAAAGTGCTTTGGCATGAGACTCGTTTACGGCAGGGGCGGCCTTCTGGCAATGCACCGCTTGAAACTTGGGCTATGCCGCGCGTAACGTGGCGCAAAGCGACAAGGAGAGGCGCGATGAGTCAGGAAAAAATGAGTCACGTCAAGGGCAACAAAGATGCCTATACACTGATCCTGGAGGCGATTGATGGCGGCTTGTACCGACCTGGGGATAGGCTTGTCGAAAGTGAGCTGGCCGAACGGTTTGGTGTGTCACGCACGCCGATCCGCGAGGCACTGCAACGTCTGGAAACGCAGTCTTTATTGGCGCGTGATGGCCGTTCCTTGATTGTGGCGTCGCTGGATCATAATCAAATGGCCGAACTTTACGCCGTGCGCACCGAGCTAGAGGGGCTCGCGGCGCGGTTGGCGGCGCGTCATGCCACCGAAGAAGAGGTGCAGGTTCTACGTGACATGGTCGAAGAGGATCGCGCGCTTATGGATAAGCCGCAGGCCCTTGCCCGTGCCAATCGTCGGTTTCACACGATGATCCACAAGGCGTCGCACAATCGGTTTTTGGTTCAGCAGTTGGATCTTGTCCATCGCTCTATGGCGTTGATGGCGACAACGTCCTTGGCGGCAGAAGGGCGGGGTGAAGACGCCTTGTCGGAGCACAATGCCATTGTGGATGCGATTGCGAGACGAGACGAGGATGCGGCGTATCAGGCGCTACGCGATCATATCTCGGTGGCTTTTGTGACACGTCTGAAATTAGATGCCAGCCAGCAGATGGATTGAGAGGCGGGGCCACCTAGTGGTGGTTCAAATCGCCACCTGGCTCGTCAGGCTCGGAATGGCCATGCTCGGTTTTATCCCAATAAAACGGGTTGGTTAGGGTTTCCCAGATTGCCTTGTATGCGGCGATGGTTCCCAATGGAAAATAAGCGAATAGCGTTGGAACCCAAGGGATCAGGCTGCGATGTGGGCTTCGTGAGATTGCGGCGTAGCCGATAAGAATGGTGATCGCCTCAGCGAATAAAAAGAGACCGGTGAGAATTTTGGCTTGGGTAACGTCCAAAATACCATTCAAGGGATGGGGCAGACCAAACAGGATGAGCCAAAAAGACCACAGGACCGGGGCCATGGTGAATTGCACAAGGGTTGTGAGAAATATCAGCTGTACACCTGCAAATTTCCATCCACCCAAATCAGCGTATAATTTTCGCGGGTTGCGAGTGTGAACCCACCACGTAATGCCATAGCCCTTGAGCCAACGTGAGCGTTGTTTGACCCAGGGCCAAAACCGATTGTTGGCCTCTTCGCGCGTCACGGTTTGGATCAATTCGGTGCGATACCCATGTCGCGCCAATCTGATGCCCAAATCGGCGTCTTCGGTGACGTTATGGGCATCCCAGCCACAGACGTCCTCAAGAGCATGACGGCGAAAGAAAACCGTCGTCCCGCCCAATGGAACCGCAAACCCTAGCCGCGACAAGCCGGGCAATAGAACCCGAAACCAGCTTGCGTATTCAACGGCAAAGCACCGCGACAGCCAATTGGCGCGCGGATTGTAGAAATCAAGAATCCCTTGCAAACAGCCAACCTCGGCTGGGGCACTATGAAAACGCTGAACGACTTTGTTGATCTGGTCGGGGGCGGGCGCGTCTTCGGCGTCATAAATGCCGACGATGTCGCCTCTGGTGAACCGGAATGCGTAATTCAAAGCCCTCGGTTTGGTCATTATCTCGCCAGGTGGCACTTTGATTGTACGAAACCATGGTGGCAATTGTGTTCGAGCTAGTGTGTCTAGGGTTGTGGTGTCCTCTTCCTCAAGGACCAACACAATGTCCAACAAGGATTTGGGGTAGGTTAAGCGGGACAACCGTTTGACCAAGGTTCCTGCGATCTGCTTTTCCCGAAACAGGGGAACAAGGATCGACACGCGAGGCGGTGTTTCAGGCAAGGTTGTCGGATGTACAGGCTGTTGTTTGGGCAGAGCCAGAAACGCCGCAACCTTGAGGCCCTGTGCAAGGATCAGCGAGGTCAAAGCAAGGATCAAAGCGCCAGAAAAGAACACAACCGGTTGCCAATATAGGAGGGTAAAACACACTACAGCAGCGACCATAGACAGGTAGCGCGCGCCCTTTGTGCCGGCGCTGAAGTCCCGACAACTTGCCTCGTCCGGGACCCAACATTCTGCATGACGTGCCAAAGCTGCGCCATGTTGTGCAGCGATTTCGTCGTGAATATCGGCCTCTTGGGTCACAGCCATCATCACCGGGCCAATGCCCGGCGGCAATTCGGGTAGCAGGGCTTCAAACTGATCCGGACGTGAGGTTGCCAACACCAAGGTTTCGCCGATACGCATCCATGGATAGACCCCTTTTTCGAGGCAGAAGGACGCCGGCAGCACCCCAACCAGATCTTCGGATGGGGGGTGTATGTCACGCCTTAGGGCCAAGGCTCCGTAATGCTGGGCCTGTGCCTCAAGCACTTCTTTACGTGAGACGATCGCTTCGGCGGCAACGACATGATCAAGGGGTTGTTTGAGCCGATCAGCCTCAGCAAGTGCGCCAAGCATGACGCGTGGCGCAACTTTTCCATTTTCAGTCAAGATATGACTGACAGGTTGGCCGCGTTTGCTGCCTGCTTGCGTCAGCAAGCGTTCCGCCATGTCGAGACGTTGCGTGCTCATAACCCTACCGCTTCAAAGCTTGTAGGAAAATGGCACGCAAAGCGTTAAAAGTTGGTTAATTTTTGCCCGTTGACCTTAGGCCATCGACGCGGCAAATCGCTCAAAAAGGTAAAAACTGTCTTGAGGCCCGGGCGAGGCCTCTGGGTGCTGTTGCACAGAGAACACAGGCCGGTCCTGAAGGCGAATACCACAGTTCGAACCATCAAACAGCGAGACATGCGTTTCAACCACACCATCAGGCAGGCTTTGGGCATCCACGGCAAACCCGTGGTTCATCGAGGTGATTTCAACCTTGCCTGTGTCATGTTCTTTGACCGGGTGATTGGCCCCATGGTGACCGTGGTTCATTTTGATGGTCTTTGCGCCAAGGGCCAAGGCCAACATCTGATGCCCAAGACAAATCCCAAAGAGCGGCAGCTCGGTTTTATCAAGCAGTTCTTTGATCATTGGAACGGCGTATTCGCCGGTCGCGGCAGGGTCACCGGGGCCGTTGGACAGAAACACACCATCTGGATTGTGGGACATGATGTCGTCAAAGGTGGCGGAGGCGGGTAAGACCATTACATCACAACCCGCAGAAGCGAGGCAGCGCAGGATGTTGCGTTTCGCGCCGAAATCCACCGCGACAACCTTGTGTTTGGGGTCTTTCTGACGGGGGTAACCATCCGGCCAAGCCCACCGCATTTCGTCCCAGCGATAACTCTGAGCACAGGTCACATCTTTGGCCAGATCAAGCCCCTCAAGACCCGCAAAGGCACGGGCCTTGGCGACCAGCGCTTCGATATCGAAATTGCCATCTGGGTCATGGGCAAGGGCCACATGGGGCGCGCCTTGTTGACGAATGGCGCGGGTCAATCGACGGGTATCAACACCGCCAATGGCAATCCGCCCGCGCGACGCAAGCCACTCCGAAAGCTCAGACACCGCGCGCCAGCTTGAACTCTGGGTTGGGGCCCATTTTACAACCATGCCCTCGGCCACCGGATCGCCGGTTTCGTCATCCTCAGGTGTGGTGCCTGTGTTGCCGATATGGGGAAAGGTAAAGGTCACGATCTGCCCGGCATAAGACGGGTCGGTCATGATTTCCTGATAGCCGGTCATCGCTGTGTTGAAACACAATTCGGCGGTGGTTTGTCCGGTCGCGCCAAACCCCTGTCCCATGAAAATGGTTCCATCAGCAAGCGCTAGGCATGCGGTTGGTTTGGTCTGGGCAGCAGACATGTCGACTCTCCGGGCATTTGGCAAATTGCGCGGAAACTACGGTGCGGCGCGGGCAGGGTCAAGGGGGCAGGTGAAATGAATAATCGTTTTAAAACAGTGTATTAACTTGATGCTCTGGACTGTTGCCATGTTGGGAGGCTTGGGGTAGGTTTCGGGCTTGGGCCAGAAACGAGGCCCGACAATGGGGACGGGGTAGCTCATGGAACTGCGTGCACGCGTTATGGCGTCGATAAAACAAGCGATGAAGGACAAGGCCACGGCCCGTCTCTCGACGCTGAGGCTGATCAGCGCAGCGGTCAAGGATCGCGATATTGCGGCTCGGGCCGAGGGGAATGATGACGGGGTGGATGACACCGAAGTCTTGGCAATCCTTGGCAAAATGGTCAAACAGCGCCGCGAGAGCGCGCGCACCTATGAAGAGGGCAACCGGCTTGATCTGGCTGAGCGCGAGCTCGCAGAGATTGAGGTGATCGAAGAGTTTCTCCCCAAAGCGCTAAGTGATGCCGAAGTCGACAAAGCCGTCGCTGCTGCGGTGAGCGAAGTCGGTGCAGAATCAATTCGCGACATGGGGCGTGTCATGGGCGCGCTCAAGGCGAAATATACCGGTCAGATGGATTTTGGTTCGGTTGGGCCAAAAGTCAAAGAGCGTCTTGCCGCTGGTTAACTTGGTGCCAGCCCAACTGGACTGACATGGTTTAAGCGTCGGGTTGCGGAAACCCTTCGGCGATTTCGGCCAATGCGTCGGGATCGTCGATGCGAAACCGTTCGACAAAGCGGGTCTTGAAACCGACCCGTCCGCGCCGCGCGCCAAAATTCTCACCATGATTTAAGACGTAAAGCACCGCCGGCATCGACAGCGGTGCAAGGCTGTGCCCGGCCAAATCGGCCAAATAGGGAAACATCCTGTGTTCATGCGCCGTCATGGCGCGCAAAAATGCGGTGCTTTGCGGAAGAGCCGGGTCATGGGCGATGGCCGCGCAAGACCCGCAGAGTTTCCAGAACGGTTTGCGCAAGGGTTCCTTGAACGTCGGTGCATCCGCCAAGGCGATCACCCCGGTGCCCGCATCCATGACATACCCCGCCTCAACCAGATAGCCGCCAGGGGCCTGACGGGTCAGCATTTCGTTAACAACGCCCTGTCGCAGCAGATCATCGGCGTCAAAGCTCATCACATAGCCGGGCGCCAAATCCATATTTGGCAAATGATCACAAAGCGCCGCCAGTTTGCGCCACTTGTCGTTACCGGGTTCGGGGTCGTCAAAGGGCAAATAGCTGATGCGCGGATCATCGGGGAGCGTTGGGCGTTCCTGACAACAGATCACCGCATTCCAATGCGGATTGTCCTGCGTCAACACGCATTGCAGCGTCGCGTTCAGGCGCTCAACAACGGCGGGCCAATCCCCGACATGATGCGGGCCGACTAGCGGGATGAGGAATGTCACCTGTTTGCGTTGTGGTGGCACATAATGCGCCTCTTCGGCGCGCAATTCCAAGGCGGCGATTTCACTTTCGACCGGGTTCAGGCGGATCATCAACCGGGTCACCCCCAACGCCGCCGCGAGTTTGAGCGCCGCACGGTGGGTTTTTGATGTCGCGGGGGCCTGAGCCATAGTGCACCATTTATATCAGGGATGCGCCATCTGGCGAATCCGGTCGCTGAGTTCGGCAAAAAGCGCCGTCCTCTCGTCTTCGCTCAGAAACGCGCCAAGCTCAACCTCTCGTCCACCGCCTTTTAGGGTCACATAGTTGGGAACCGGCCCGCCGGTTGGGTGCAAGGACAGTTTGACCCAATAGGTCTGTGCCTCCCAACTCTGGCTCTCGCCTTTTGTCGGGGTGTGGGTCAGGCGGGTCATGTCCGGGGTTAGGGTCAGCACTTCGATAATCTGGCGATCGCGACCATTTTTGCGCAGCGCATAGTAAAGCGCGGCCGTTGCCGCCAACATAAAGGGCAACAACCCCCAAAACAATTTGGTCCCCATCACCGCGATCAACGGCATCGATGCAAAGAGAAAGAACCCCAAAATCATCGCCGCAAACCCCTCGGGCTTGAGCGCATTATAGGGCCACAAGTGCAACTCGGCGTGGTCAGGGGAAGGGGGCGTGTCGGTCCAGCGATAAGGCATAGGAGCGAAATTAATACATTCACCATGGATGTTAAGGGACAAGGTGCCGCGCCTTGCCCCCAAGGGAGGGGCGTTTACCCGGCACAAGCCGCGTTGAAATGCTCGACAAACAGCAAATCCCAGCTTCCGCCATAGCCCTGATACATCATCTCGGCCATGTCTTCGTAGCCTTCCCAATTGTGGTGGTTTAGCTCAACTTGCGTTTCGCTGGCGCTAATCGGGGTAAAGGTCACGTCGACATGCCCGGTTTTGTCCTCGGGCAGGCCCATGTGAAAGGTCATCTGCAAAAACGCATGTGGCTCGAATTTCACAAAGGTGCCCCAATGCCATTCTTCGTCATCAAGGGCCGTTTCAACAATGCGGCCGCCTTCGCGGGCCTCGACCGTTAGTTTTTTCGCCGGGCCACCGGCGCGCATCAGCGACATGGAGCGTTTTTCCAACGGCCACCAGCTTGCCATATCGACAAAGATGTCGAAGGCTTTGTCCTGTGAACAGGGGACCGTGATGGTTTTGACAATCGGTTCCAACATGAGATGTCCTTCTTAATTGGGTTTTGTGCGGCGGCGGACTTCGGCGGCATAGGCCCCCAAAGCGTCGCCCCAAAATTGATCGAGATAGTCCCGCAAAACCGCCAATCCAGCGGTGTCGAGGTGGTAGATGCGCCGCGTGCCCTGCGCCTCGGCGCGAACCAACTGCGCCTCTGACAACACTTTCAGGTGTTGGCTGACGGCTGGCCGGCTGATGGGTTGGGTTTTGGCAAGTTCTGCGACGCTACGCGGCTGAGCCGCCACCGCCTCAAACAACGCGCGCCGGGTCGGATCGCTTAGCGCGGTTAGGGTTTTTTGCGACGGCGAATCTCTGTTAGTCATGACTTACCGTAAGTCACAGCTAACCTTTTGGTCAAGAGTTCTTTGTCGCGACGAAAAGCTTGGGGTGGAGTAGGTGCTAAGTGATCAGAGCCAAAACGCTTGGATAAGCTGGCCGCCAAAGGACGTCGCCCCCCGGTGTTGAGGTGCAAAGTGCGTTGGCCTAGGGTGTCGATCACAGGAAGATAACAGCGGAAAGCACAGGGATCATGATTGCCTATGTCACTGTCGGCGCCGATGACATCGCGCGTGCCAAGCGGTTCTACAATGCGGTGCTTCCGGCTTTGGGCTACAGTCTCAAAGAAGGGCCCGAGGGGTTAAGCTATGCCTTGCCCGTCGAGGCGGGGCAGCGCCCGGTGCTGCCAGATTTCTATGTCAAACCAACCTTTGATGGTCGCCCAGCGTCGGCGGGCAATGGGGCGATGGTGGCCTTTGAAGCCCTTAATCAAAAACAAGTGCGTGACCTTCACGCCGCAGCGCTTGAAGAGGGCGGAGCCGATGAGGGGCAGCCGGGATTTCGCGCTGCCTATGGGCCGAGCTTTTACATTGGCTATCTGCGTGATCCGCAAGGCAACAAAATCGCGCTGTTTTCCAGCAACCCAAACGAACCGGGACGCGATGGATAACGCCTGACTGCTGCCTCACGCATCCTTTGTTCGCAACTTATGCGACTAAGCCCCGGCTTGAACCGCCTATTTGGGTGGCTTGTTCCACTGATTTCCCGCCGCTTCCCAAGCTTTGTAGCGTTTGCGATACTCTTGCAATTCGCGCGTCGGGAGGGGGTCGCGCGGATCGCCACTTAGCGTATAGGCCATGCCTTCGATATACCATTTTGGCAGTTTATAGCTTGCCTGCCGTACGCCGAATTGTTCGTTCTGGATGTGGTGGATCATTTCATGGCGCAGCGTATAGCCATGCCAGCCATCTTCGCGGATCAAAATCCCAAAGGTACCAAGGGTGAGCGCCTGACTGTGATCATCGCCAAACTGTGCCGAACAGGATTTTGTTGAACAAAAGAGAATGCGTGGGCGGTTTTTGAACGGAACAAGCTGCCCCTGCACGGTGCGCGCCGCATCGGTATAAAGACGTTCGGCCTTTTGCCGTTGTGCAACATCTTCCAAACAGATCGACGCGCTGACACAGGTCAGGCCATAGACCTCCGGAGCGAGAATGCGCCCGGCTTTGTCAGGCGTGCAGGCCGCAAGCACCATCGCCACCCCACAAACCCAAATTGTACTTTTAAACATATGCCCAAGACCCATTGTCCGCGTCGTTTCAAGGCGAGTGTGTCAAACAACGCCTGAATTGACCATGGCGGATTTAGCGCGGCTGAACCTGCCATTTGGTTGTGCACCATGTGCGCTCTTCCGAGCTTTGCTCGGCAACGGAAAGGCAGGTTTTGTTAAAGACCTGCAAGCCAAAAAAGGACACCGCGCAGGCGATGGCAATCAATGAAAACAACGTAAGCTCCCCCAAAGCCGCGCGGTTTGGGTGTGAGTTGCGCCGCCACAGCACCATGGAAAGGGCGAAAGGCGAGAAAAAGATCAAGCCTTGGACAAGGATAGATCGGGGCGGGGTTCGCCATGCTCCATACTCTACCGGGATCACCATTTCGGTGACGAATATCCACGACATAAGCGCAAGAAAACCGAGCCAGATGACTTTGGCCCAGATGCTTTTTGGAAAGACCGGGAGAAGGAAGAGCGCACATGTTCCGCACAGGCCGACCAGTGCGATGAAGAGAACAGAGAAGGCGGGGATTAACATGGGCATCGCCAGTTAGGAATGGATGACCTGTCTTTGCCAGACAGGGAAGGGCATGACCATGACAAGGGTCAAGACATCAGGTTGAACTGGGGCTTTCAGCGAAGGGCAGCCCCAGTTGATCGGCAACGTTGCGCCAATTGTAAGCGAGCTCTTCCTCGACTTCACGCGGGATGACAACACTTTTGTTGGCATAAAAAAACATCCAACCCAGCGGAAATCGTGGCCGCAGGGATCAAGGGAGCGGTATCAACGATGACAGGTGCACTGGGACGTAGATCCTTAAGCTCATCGAAGTCGGCAGCTGTTCGCAAGTCGGTATTCATCGCTTGCACAGTTCCGGATGACGCGTCTGACTCGTAGCTTTCAGCAAGGTTTACTTCAGCCATCTTTACTGCTCCTTACCGAAAACTTGAAAGATCATGGTGGCAAGTGGGGTGACGCCCGACATTGGTTTTGTCGCAAAGATGGCCTTTGCGTATGCTTTCATATACTCAGGAGCTTCTCCTTCTTTTGGCCATGTCTTCCAAATTCTGTTAAACGCAATGCTATCCTCAGGGTTTTGTTCGGCAGCCTCCAAAAGCGCGACTTTCAAATCAGGACACTCGTCCATCAGGTGCACAATATGCTGTGCAAGCACTGCAATCTCTGTCTCGGTTATGGTGCGAGAAAGTGCCTGTCTACGCTGAGACTTGAGCGACTGATACCGTTCAGCGCCATTGGCGTTGGCACGCAAATTTTGCACTTCGCTTGGAAGGACAAGAGGCTGACTGTAGTATTCAACAATTGTCTCGAACGACATCATATTTCGCGGTTTTTCTAGTTCTCTGGGA
>NZ_JBZXVN010000033.1:0-12997 GCF_058892305.1 Pelagimonas sp. | reverse complement strand
CGGACTTGGTCGAAACGTGTCAAGCAGCGATAGAGCCAGAACAAATTGCGTCTCTTTTCAGTTCTACCAAATATCGCCAGCACCTAGTAAAGGTGCCGGCAAAACGGTGCGTACCCGGTGGGTAGCGACGGAAGAAAAGAGGGCACTACCGGATATTATGGGACTTTGGCGGAACCGCGCCATGGGACTTCAACTGGCAAATACCCCGCTCCGTCACGAACGCTTTCGGGGGTTGGGGACCCCAAGTATTCATACATAAAGGCGCGCGCTGTTAAATCGGTCTGTGCGATATGATCAGCCGCAAATCGAGCAAGGCGCGGGGCTGACATGCTTGTGCCAACCATACGAGCCATTGAACCGCTTCTGGTCCCTGCACTTAACACACCTGGCAACACCAGACTGTCATCACCTTTCGCTGCCAAATCTGGGCCAAAACGCGTCCTGTCGGGTGTTAAATCGGGCCTATCATTTAGCGGACCGGAGGACGAATAATATGACACTTGTCGCGCACGCTCATTCCAACTGGCCACCACCACCGGTAAGTCGCCACAAGCTAAGCCGCTCAAAGTGCCGGAGCGTCGCACCAGAGAGCGGTCATCCGGTGGATCAACCACTATCGGCTGGCCAAACTCGCCAAATCGTTGGAATTCCGGGTCGATGAAATAGCTTTGCCTGCCATTTGGGCGATAACCCGGCACACTGCGGTCCCGTTGGACCCAAACCTTCAATGCCCCAAGTGTAGGAGCCAACGAAGATGATGTGTCGACAGAAATGGTCCAGCGGCCGAACTCGGCACTGGCGTCATCGCGACTTAACCGAAAAGTTGGAAAGAGCGTAAGATTTACAAGGGCCCGGTTGCTCACAGTCCTGAACGTTACGCCCATATGGCCGACCACCTGGTTAGAGGTGTTGCAGATATTCTGCCGATGTCCGGGGACAAGTGAGAGGGGGGGGCTTTGCAGGCCACTTGGCGAGGTCACCGTGACCTGAATATCGCTCATGTCCTTTTCACAGAGTCCGTAAGGAAGCCACATTTCGACATGTGACGCGGTATTGTCATCAGGCAGGATCATCCATGTCAAATCTCGCTTTGGGTGCGAAGCTTCCAAAGGGATCTCTGCATGACCTTGCGCCAAATTACTGTTCCCGGCGGGCAAAGTGATCCAGAGTTTTTGATCCTCCAGATTGGATTTGTGCCAGCTCAACAAATGATCGATGTCATCCCTGCCATCATGGGGGCCGGAGGTGTTGCCGTAGGAAAAGTTCAGGACAATCGGAACGGGCCCCTGCCCGTCTTCAAGAATGTAGGACTTGGCAGTGCTCAGGACGCTATGCAGCGCCAGCGCCAGACTTGGCATCAGGCTTTGGCCGGTCACATCAACGGTCACAACAGATGGCAACGTTGCACAAATGATAGGGCGCGTACCGCCACAGTCGCCGATAGGAAAGCCAGCAGCCAAGGCCGCAACATGCGTGCCGTGGGATTTACTCTGCGACAGAGGATCAAACCCCGAAGACGCATAATCCAACTGCCCCGTCGCTTGATAAAAGCCGGTTTCATCCAAAAGACCGTCTCTATGATACTGTTCAAGCAAGGCGTTGATTGCGGAATTGGTTAAACGTCTCCCATAGGTGGCATTGGCGGCTTTTCTATCGGGATCAACGGCTTGTAGATCTGCCAACAAGACCCGGCTAACAGTGTCTGACTTGCGAAGAAGGTTATGGGCTATCGCTATACCATCATCGATAATCCCCATAATCACGGACCCTTTGGGCAGCGCAATCTTTTCCTTTGGTGTTTCCTGCGGTTCGGCTGAAAAGTCGATATGCTGGTCGTTTACATGGGTCCCCAGATCGACATTTTCGACCATTGGAAACAAAGTGGCATGGTTCAACGTATCCAACACGGCTTTGCGGGCAATCACAGATAGATAAAACCGAGAGTGCAAAGTGGATCTATCCTGGACCGAATACTGCACAGGAACGATGAGATTGCGCAAAATGCTAGGTGGCAGGACCTCTAGAAAGCCATCAATGCTGACGAGTGCTCCGTCTGCTTGCAACGTGATCAGCGCCGACCACCACCTGTCATCCGCATCATCCATAGACAGACGAATGTCTGTCAGCAGGTTTTTTACCTGTCCCAAAGCGTCATCTGAAGTGGGGAAAGACATATCACTCCTCCAAACCCGACAGGTCCATCGGATTGAGGTCGTCCCATTCCTGGACAGCTTTGTTCCACAGCCAGTTCAAAGCCGGGTTTGCGCCACCGGTCGGGTCATGCTCTTTTGCTGTTGCCCAAACCTTGTCCCCATTGAGCGATTGCGACTTCTGCTTATTCTTTTGAGCGCAATAGACATCTGTCCAATTGAAATCACTATGCTCATTGAACTGTGTTCCATCAAAGGTCGCGCTGGTCCAATGGGATTCACCAGAGCACATAGATGTTACCGTGTTGGCCAAGGTCAGGCCAAGAATGGACCCTGCCACGCTATCGACTGGAAAATGCACCCCAGCAACGGTGCGATTGGTGGCAATGCGCGAGGCCAAGCGCATCAACATCTCGGCCCAATTGTCATTGCTTTTCTTTTTCTTTTGGTACTGCGGCGCGTTTGAGGCGCGCATTAACTCCAGCAAAACTCGTGCCATTACAAACGCTTCTGTCGCGTGTCCACTTGGAAGCGACCCATGCGTAGGGGTCTGGATCATCGGTTGAACCTGTGGCGACAACTCGATCGGGCGTTTGACCGACAGAGCATATTTCATTTGCATTTCGGAAAAGACTGCAAAGCGCAAAGCCACATCCAGCAGTTCCAAAGTAAAGGGCGTGCGCGCCGGGTCCAGAAACCCAATGGAGGCAAAAAACGGGATCGGGGCTTGGAGCTGCGAGGTTATTTCGCCTGCACGATCCTGACGAATGTCTGCATATCCGTAAATCAGGCGCAACTGCTCTACCAATTGGCGCATTTTGGGAGCCGTCAGGGCCACCAATTTGTGATACTCGGCATGCGGACTTTGATCTTCTGAACGTTGTTTGCGCCATAGCGTCGCCGTGGGCGTGCGTCCATGTTCAACTGTTAACTCTACGCTGGATTTCAGTGCAAAATCGAACACTTCCGCACGCACAGCCGGCGACAGACGGGCCAAATTCTTTGGGTCATTGGCCAGCCCTGAGGCGATTTGTCTGGGAAACTCTTGCTCTGCGCCAACAATACCATCGCGCGTCGTCATCAAAGCCCCCGCGGGTACACCTCCGGCAGGTCCGCCATAGGCGTTATAGGCGTTGTACGCATTATAAGCGTTGTAAGCGTTGTAAGCGTTGTAAGCATTATAGGCGTTATACGCGTTATAGGCATTTGTTGGATAGAGCATTGAAAAACCAATCTAATTTGAGTTTGATGTTACCCGGGAATTCCCATGGCGCGAAGATCTGCAGCAAATTCCTGACCGTTTTGAAAACCGGCACTCGGTGATTTTTGCAGCCAATGTTCGACACGCAACCCCGGTTGCGCTTGCAAAAGCTCCTGGACGGCTTGCCTGGCGCGGGCTTCGTTGCCAACCCGCGCTTCGGTGACAACCATCATGCGCAGGGTCGAGGCATGCGTGCGATTTAACCGATAGGACATGCGCACCAAATCGGCGGCTGTCTCATGATTGCCAGCGCTAAGATTGACACCAGCCGCCAAGGCCAAATTCATGAACCGATGCGGATCCAGAGGAGACAACTGCAGCCCGCGCTCAGCTTCTGGCAGACCCTCTTTGCCCCGATCCGTGAAGGCAAGCAGCATCGCCTTAAGTAGCCGCCCATTCACATCGTTTGGGTTGACCTCCAAGGCTGCGTTATAGCGATGCTCGGCATCATCCAGACGACGTTTCAGGTGGGTCAATACCTGACCTTCGCTCACCAGCGCCAAGCTGTGGTTTGGATCAATGTCAAGCGCCCGGGCCGTGCAGTCATAGGCCTGTTCACTGTCCCGATCTGGGTTCTCAGACCACCCCTGTACCACTTTCAGCAGATGCCACCGGGCTTTCCACGCCAAAGGTGTTGGATGGCTGCTGGATTTTTCCAAAAGCACGTTCAGCAAGGTATTGGATTTTCGAAAATCGACGGGTGACAGGCGATGCATCATCCCGACAGCACCATAGAGAATGCTATAATCTTCAAGGCTTTCAAGCGGCGTGTTCAAAACACGTTGCGTTTCACTTAGCACGATGGCGCGGCGAATATGATTGGCCACCAGGTACGGGTGTTCAAAGAATTCCGAAACTTGGTTTTGCTGTGTCTCTAGGGAATCTGACCACAAGACCCGTTTGGTGCGCGCATCTGAAAATTCATAGTGAATCTGTGCCCCCGCTCCGGCTTCGACCCAAAACCCCGAAAGGACAAAATCCGCCTTGAGCGATGACCGGATGTCTTCCAGATCGAGGCCTTGTCGTAAAAACGAAGACGTGGACATGCTTGAGATGACATTCACTTCGTGTGAGCGCGACAATTCCTGTGTCACAGCCACAGAAAACATAGTTCCCAAGGTGCCGGCCGAATGACCATCTACCCCCTGTCGCAGAGGCAAAACCGCGATGGTTGGCAGGATATTTGATGGCCGGGCAAGAAAAGAGGCCTCACCTTGTGACGCCTGAACAAGGCGAAACGCCCGGATCGGGATAACGCGGGTGTCGCCAACGCGGCTACCAATGCTTTCCCCGATATCTTCAAATTCAAGCAACGGATCGGAACATAGTGCATCCCGGATGCCCGTTGACACGACCAATGTTCCGGGCGTTGACAGGTCCGACAGGACTTGCGCCTGTAATTCCGCCCCCACCGCATTATTGGTTAAGCCAATAGAGACGTTGAGCTGGTCTTTTAGAGCAAAAGCACACCCAACCGCATGGTTCATTTGATAAAAGAAAAGCGCATGTCCACCGTCCAGTTCGGCCATGCTATGCAGTTGAGCCTCATCAAAATCCGTGCGGCGCAAGGCCTGAGTGATCTTCGCCTTACTGGCGGCAACAAAAACACATGTTCCAAAGCTTGCGTCTTGGGACGTAGTGGCTTGTTTTGGCTCGTGATTGACCCGCTGTGGACGAGGGGGGGCCATGGGGGCGGGCGAGGTTGAAAACCAAAGCTGATACCCACGTTTAGAAACGGTCTTTAGAACAGATTTACCACTGTCCCCCAGTGCTCGCCTGATTTCCGAGATACACTGGGTCAGGCTGTCGTCTGACACGGAAACATTTTGCCAGACCGCGTCCAGAATTTCATTCCGCGATGCAAGTGATCCGTTTTTTGAAATCAGAAAATCCAAAACGTCCAAGGTTTTGGGCCGCAAGAAAACAGGGTTGCCTGATGCATCAGACAGAACCTTGTCTTCTAGGGAGTACTCAGATGCCCCTAAGCGAATCAACGTCTTTTGCCCATTCGAACACGCTAAAGAGCCACTCCTGAATTCCCTTAGAGGTTTACAGTAAGAAGTTTCCCTAACGTGAGCAAGAATATCCTTTCCAAGGTGCCAGCCCGTCTCTCCGGGTTGGGATAGTTTGGAAGGGTAGAGAGACGGGCCGCATCTGACCAGACCAGGCGCCAAAATAAGGCGCCCTTCTGGCCCTTTGACTGCTTTGGTCGACACGGAAATGATGTCATTCGCAGTCATAACTCATAGCCTCCCCTAACAATCCCAAGCACCTAAATGGCGCTTATGAGAGGCAGGCAACAGCACGCTTGTTAAAGGAAACTTTGAGCCTCGTGAACTGACCCTAACGTCAACATGCAGGCAAATCCCCAAAGTTTTCCGAAAATTTTCCGAAAATTGTCTATGCCGAGTTTCCGGAAAATTTCAGCTTTTTTTCAGGCCTTTGAGGGCACGTATTGAGACCCTGTTGCCATCGACCTGCTCTCGAAAGGGGAATTTCATGGCGACCAATACGTCACTTGATCCGGCATCTGTTGGGCTTACAAAAGATGCAATCACCGGAACCCGAACTGCCGTTCAGACAATTTCAGAATTTGCCCAAGCCAGTGTCTCGCTGGTTCCTGAAATTACCGGGATGCCGTCCTGGTACACACCTATACAGACCGCCATTTCGAATGCGCAAAAGCAATCCACCAACTGGTTAGAGACATTGTGTCCTTCGGTCACATTTGGCGTGCCAATCGAAATCCACACCTTCAGCAAAAGCTTTGCCACCCAAATTTCAAAGATCGATACCATTCTGAGCGAAATCGGTTCCGGAGCCCCGAACTCAGAACAGAAGGCTGCCGTTCTTGATGCCTTGAAATCGCTTGAACAAGACGTTGCAGGTTACGCAACCAAAGCCACCGCGACACGCGGCCAGTTGGAAGACTTCAATACAAAACTGCTCGCGGATGTGAACGCATTGGGTTCCGCAGTGGGCACATTGGAACAGCATCTGGCCGATGGCAGCCAATATGTTCAAAAGCTAAAACAGGTCTATTCGGAAAGCTTTGTTGATGTCGAAAGCCACCTAAGCCCCTGTAACGTAATCGTTCTTCTGGACATGGACATCTCAGTCAAAGTTTCAATGACTGGTGCTCCATTGCAGGCGGTTGCGATTGTGATTGCGCAGACCCTGGTCGAGCGCGTCAACCAAAACGTCAAACAAACGCAGCCCGCATTGCAAGTGGTTCTCGACAGCTGGGGCACGCTGCAGAGCAAGCTGGCCGCCGTTCTGAATGACTTGGATGGTGCGACAGATGATTTCGCTTCGATCCTTGCCGAATTCGACCTGAACGCCGCCGAAACGCAATGGAGCGAACTGGGCAATTTCGTTGCGCAGTTTGTGCCGGGTGAAAGCTAACCCCCACCGCATCTTACAGACCAACCGATAAGGAGGAAATTATCATGGCTACCAAGAAACTCGGACCGCTTCAGGCGGATGTGGAAAAAGAAAAGAATGACCTAGCGGGCTATTTGACCGCGCGGGCCAATGTTTCGGCCTATGTGGCAGGTGTCCAAAAGGTCAGCATGCCCGACATCAACTTTGGCAAATTGCCAGCGGATGTGGCTAAAAACATGCCTGCGGACCCGGACAAACTCTACAAAGACGTTCAGAAGAACCTGAAAACCGCTCAGGACAACGCGCTGAATTGGTCCAACAACATTGAACCCAATCTGACGGAAATTCCCCAGTCCATCATCAACTTCAACGCCAAATTCCAATCCGCGTCCAGCAGTATTTCAACTTGGTTGGGGCAGTTGGCAAATGGGGACACCACCAACAAAGCCAACTTGTTGATGACCCTGAAATGGCTGATTGGTCAAATTGACGCCGAATCCGCAGCCATCACAACCGAGATGAACCTGATCAAACAGTTCAACACGCAGTTGACGACAGATCACAACAATTTCAGCTCATCCAACAATAGCTTCACAGTTCTGTACAACTACGAAGAAAAGTCTATCGCGACGCTTAACACCGCAATTGCCGGACTGAAGGATGCGTTGAAAGCCGAACAAAAAGCTATCACCGCATCAGCCGTGGCTGCCGGTGTCGGCGGAGGCTTAATGGTCGCAGGGGCCATTGGTCTGGCGACTGCAGAAACCGGTGTTGGCCTTGTGATTGCAGGGGCCGCCATAATTGTCGGTCTTGCCGCAGCTATCACCGGCATCGTTGAACTGGTCAAGGCCATCAACGCCAAGGTCGCAACCGAAAACGAGATCAATGCCGATGAAACCGCGGTTTCATTGTTGGCGGCTCAGGCCTCTGCTTTGCTGCAAGTCGAAACCTCTCTGAAAGAGTTGGTTGATCTGTCGTCCCAGGCCTTGGCCGCCGTGCAGGTGATCCTAGATACCTGGGGCACGCTCAAGGCTAAGATCTCGGCTGTTCACGACGATCTGGAAAAAGCGCAAGGCCCTGATCTGGGCAAGATCACAGCGGTGTTTGACATCTCCGCAGCTGAAACCCAATGGGCTGATCTACATAAATTTGCCGGCAACATGCAGACCTATGTGCAGCGCAATTTCCAAAAGGTTCACGACCTGGGCGATGGCGGCAAGGTCACACCTTTGGTTGTCGGGAAAAACAACCCCCACAAGGCAGCCTAACCAGCCTGATCACGCCCCGGGGGCCGGTGCTCGTGCCCCCGAGGCTCATCTCACATCAAAGTCGGAAATGGCTTCGCGCGACGGATGCCCCCATCGACGCGCCGCAACAGGAAGAGGAACTTCCCCGTGTTAAACTATGAAAAAAAAGGCTCATACACAGATAGTGTCGGCTTCCTTTGGGAATATTTTCAGGACGATACCGACCTGAGCATTTTCTATGTTGTTCCGCGCCCGGATTGGGTGATCAACGACAAAGGCAAGCCAGAGGTCAAACTGGTCCAGTACAAAACTGATCAACCTGCGACCAATGGATCGGGCTACATCACATTCAACACGCAGTTGACGGTGCCGGATAATGTGCGCGCGGGTGTTGAAGGCAAGATTGCTGTGGAATTCCCTGCGGCCCCCAAACCCTACCAGCTGAACCCTCTGGACTATAATGCCGGTTGCACGGCTGATTTTTCGCTGGATGTGAAGGGAACAACAACGTCTTACACGGCGACCGCCTCGGAATTTGGGGCCAATATAGCCAGTTTCCGCGCCGACCTTGACGCCGACGGTATGAAAACGATCAAAGGTCTGTTGTCCAGCGCAGGTGGCGGGCTTGATATCACTTACAATCTGAATGTTCAGGCGCGGTTGAACGCTGTGACCGCGACATTGTCTTTCAACTCGGCTATCGCTTTTCAATACCAAGTCCAGCACGCGCAACACCACGCCTATGCCGCTGACACTCCCCGTATTGTCACCAAACTTTTGAATGAATCGGCCTCTTCCAAGGTACACCTGAAATGGGGCATCGAAAACCCGTCCCAGGAGCTGGTGACCTCGGTTACCGATTGGGCCAATTCCACCATTGCTGCGCAGGTTTCGGCCGAAGTCAAAACCGCCCTCAGCATGTTGAAAGAGGAATCCTATGACAGTTTCAAGATCAACGAAGTGAGCAGCTTTACTTCGGTTTATGACACGGACCAAGTGATAAACTGGAAGCTCTTTCCCAAAGCCTCTCTGCCCAGTGTGAGTGATATCAGCGACTTTGTCACCGAGGTGGAGACACGTCAGCAGGTCATGACGATTTCCACCAACCTGCCATTTGAAGGCGACAAGGTGCAAGGGGCCAATGTTCCGAAGATTGACGCCAAACCCGTTGAACTCAAGCAGGTCACTGTCAAAGTGGACTACCCTGGCCTGTCCGAGGCAGACAGCACCTATGTTTTTACCAAAAATGGTTCAGCTACTTTCGTCGCCCCCTATAACGCAGCCCATGGCGATACTTACAATGTGACCTGGACCGCGGAATACGTCGACAGCGGTGCGCAACCGGCCGTAACGGGTCAAGAACTGGATGTGGCGAAAAGCAATTATGCTATCGAGCTTCCAACCGTCGGGATCTTGAATGTCTCCTTTGAGGCGCGCAATGCCTTTGCCCCCCTTAACGCTGCCGGAGGCTCAGTAAAGCCTCCCACTGTGACCTCGATTGATATCGACTTCCACTTTGCCAATGATCACGGCGGCGGTAAGGCGATCCACCAGAAGAAGACCATTCAGGCACCGGGAAAGAACAAAAACGCGTCGACCCAGGTCGTGTTCGCCAGCTACCTTGCCCATAATGTTGTCACAGGAACCGACTACTCCTATGTGGTAACCTACCACTTTGATGAAGGTCCCGATTTTGTAGGTCTGGCCACATCGTCCAACTCTTACAACGAGACAATTCCAACACCGCCTGCGCCGCATCCGACCAATGTTCTGATCATTGCCGCTCTTGCCGACACAACCCAAGGTGGAGGCACGGAACCAACAGTCCTAGAGGCCGATGTCAGCGTCTGGTTCGACGAGGATTTGAAGATTCCGGGGGCCGGGCCGCAACCGGACAAATCCAATCCGACCAACTTTAAGCTGGTGCCCCAAAAGGATGGTGGGACAATCGTCGCAAGGGATACGTTCTATGGGTTTATCAACGGCTATGTGCCGCTGGTCTATACGGCCTCAATTTCAACGTTGATGGGCGAACAGGTCACGATACAGCCGACCTTGATCGAAAATCATCAGACCACAATCCTGATCAACCCCGGTACGCGCTACACCACTTTGACGGTTGATATGGATGCGGTGGATTGGACGGCCAATAAATACGACAAGATTGTCTTGTCGGTGAATGCGACAGTACCGGATGCCAACGGTGGGTCCACAACTATAGGCAATACACAGACCTTCAACTACGTAACACCCGCGGCACCGGCGAAAACCAACGTTCCGCGCTACATCACCTACACGCGCAAACCCGAGCAAAAGGTGATCGACTTCACTTGGACGGCGACCTACATCCAAAACGGTGTAGGAACCACAACGGCAACAGGATCAGGTAACTCTGAAAATCCGACAATTGTTGTTCCGGCCAAGGGAACGTCGGCATTGGTGCCTCCGCCCAAGCCAGTATCACCGGTCAATGGGACGTGATTGACCATGGCTGATGTGCATGCACTTCCTGGCCTGACAAAGGCCTGCGTTCAGGCATCCCTTCTTGGGGTGCCTGTCGATCCAGCAGTTAAATCCGCCGGGGCACGGGTTCTGACCCATCTGTTGGCCCCCGAAGATCCGCAAGATGACTGCGGTCCCTTTCAACAATATAGTCTCCTGACGCCAAGCGGATTTCCCGTTGAGATGGCATTTGGCAACCCCTCTCAAGAGCTTCGCTTCACAACTGAGGTCGGGGGCCAATCCCCCCCCCATCACACACGGTTAGCCCTAGCCGAAGACCGTCTGCATGCCATAGGCCATAGAGTGCATCCGATTGACCTTGCTTGGTGCTCTGACCTGCAATCCAGTTACAGGCTTTCTTACGGAGCATGGGTCAGCATGCGCCTGGGCCCCTCACTTCAGGCCAGCAAGTTGTATGTTGAATCACCCTTGGAGGCACATGGTCTGGCGCTGGCCCAGTTGCACGCTCCTGGCAATCTAGCTGAGCATTTACACCAGCGCGGAGCACGTGTGACTATGATTGGCCTGCCCGAAGGGGGAGACCCAGAGTTTTACTTTGGTGTAAACGGCTTACGTCTAAACGAGATTCCGGACCTATTCGCTCGGCTAGGGCAGTTTGACGCCGGTAAAGCCGTGATTTCAGCCCTCGAAACCTTGTCCGGGCGATTTTTGAACACGGCAATCAGACAGCGCCAGACAGGTATCAGTCTGAAACAGCTACATGGTGGTGGCTGGCTGATGTCTGTGTTTTTCCAGGCTGCCGACCTGTACGCCAGTGGCTCTCAGACACGCAGATCGTTGCTGCGCGCGGCAACCAGCCTGCAATGCGACCTGTCTGCATATGAGCAGTTTAGCCAAGATGTGGCTGAGGAAACTGACGACGACCGGCACTGTATGCTGGCCTTGACCCCATTGCCGAACGGTCGCGTTGATCTGCGTGTCGGGCTGGGCGCGCTCGGGCCAAACGGTCCAAACGGTCCAAGTTGTGGTCAAAACTATATCACCAGCCAGCAGGCACCAGCCGGTGCACGCTCTGCGCCCGCCCTCTCCCATCAACAAATTGAACACCCATAGACAGAAAGGAAACGAAATGCCGTTGAGATTTGATGAAAAGAAAGAAGTTGCAGCCCTGAACGAGGCGTTCAAGGACATCCTGTTGGCACGTGCCGCTATCATGGGGCTGGATGATGTGGTGATTGAAGGAATAGGGTTCCCCGCATTAACACCCGAGCAGAAAAAGGCCGCACCAGATCCTGAAAAGGACCTGCAAATTCTAAATGCCCATCTCAAAGCGGCAACAATGCACGGCCTGACATGGTCCAATGACATCGAGCCATATCTGACCAAGCTGCCGCAATCCTTCCTCAACATTAACGCCTATGTTCAGGCCTGGATGCCTGCAATTTCCAAGCTGTCTCACGCCGAAAAAATTGGCGTGCTGGACGCTCAGGCACAGCACTTGGACGCTCAGGCGAAGGATCTGGACGAATTCTCTGCCAAAATCGCCAGCCTAAGCGACAAAATCGTAGCAGATGCAGCAAACTTTTCCGAAGCCAACAAGGCGTTTTCCGAGTTGGAAAAACTCGATCAGCAAAACCTTGAAGCTACGGCCACAGCCATCGCCAAGGTCAAAGAGTTGATCGACCAGGAAAGTGAAAAAATCACTGTCGATCTCAACGACGCTGAAAACCTGATCGAAATTGCCAAAGGGGTGATGGAAGCTGGAGAAAAGGTTAAGACTGGAACGGAAGGTGATGAAATCGCAAAGATGCTTGCCGTGACCGTCGGTGTCATTCTAATTGGCATTGGTGAGGGCAAGATTGATGACGCGCTCAAAACCATTCACGAACGTCTGGCCAATGCCGCCAAAGAGAGCGTGTATGAGATGAATTTTACGGCATTGACCTTGCAATTGCTCGCCCTGCAAACTGCCCGCACGTCCCTGGCGGGCCTGTCCAGCGACATCAAAGATGTTTATCAAATGGTGGATGGAACAGCGGTTTGGTACCGCGCCCGCGCCAAGGACCTTCAGGACATTATCGCGGCGGGGGCCCCTAGCAATGAAATTGACGAAGTCTCACTGAAAGCCTACGCAAATTCCTGGGTTACCTTGTCCAAAATTGCGCAAAATTGGCAGACGCGTGAGATCAGCTCGGCCATCAATTTCAAAGTTGCGCTGGCCCCGTTTGATCCGGCAATCGCACCGTCTTAACGGGCGGCCCTAACTATAATCCGGGCAGGTTGCATCGCGTTGACCCGCCCGGCTTTTTAACAGTCATTTACCGTCTAAGTTGCAACCAGATGGCCTGATCTGATGCTGACGGCCGCGCCAAGGTTCAATCGACCTAGTCCAGCCCGTTGCGCGGTTTCGTGTTCACAGCAAGACCGGTTCTGATCCTAAGGTCCTTTGGAGCCACTCCGCCCTGCCAAATGGTCAAGAAGCGTTTTGCCCG